>WFPQ01000194.1 GCA_015487515.1 Hyphomicrobiales bacterium
CAGTTGGGAACCCCGATCGAAATCTATGAAACTCCTGAAACCGTTTTCGTGGCCGGATTCATAGGCTCGCCTTCCATGAACCTGATCAACGGAAAACTCAGCAATGACGGAACCGTTATCAGCCTGCCCGAAGGGGGGAAGGTAAAACTGGCAAAACCCCGCAAGCAACACGGGGGCAAGGACATAATCATGGGTATCAGGCCCGAGCATGTGAGCCTGGCAAAGGGCAAGGAAGACGGGGTAGAGGTCAGGATCAACGTGGTCGAGCAGCTGGGGGCCGACACCCTGGTACACTGTGCCCTTGGCAACAAGGAACCAAAGATAACCGATACGGGGTTCGTTGTGCGCCTCAAGGGAATCAAGAGCCTTGGGAACGGGGAAAACATGCTGCTGAACTTTGCGGAAAAAAACCTGCACCTGTTCGACGCAAAAAGCGGCAAGCGCCTCAAGTAACCCAAAAGGCCTTTTTCAGGATCATCGCCGATTTTCCTTCGGGATTTTGACCAGAGATCCTGCAAAGGTAAAAAGTCATTGGTCCGGGAGGCGTTTGGCGAAACATATTTGAGCCCGGGGATTGTTTTGAGGCGGAGGGTGTAAGCGGGCATTTTGCTGCCTGTACCCGGACAGGTACAAATGATCCCCGAAAACGGCACCGGGGACATGATGCCTGCATGTTTCATATATCTCTTACAACTCGTGCTGCCATGGGGGATTGGCCCCGGCCCGTGAAACGGTAATGGCAGCCGCCCTTGCCGCCATGGCCATTGCCGTTTCCAGCTGTGCCGGCAAAATTTCTGCAAGCCTTGACTTTTCCAGCAGTCCCTGGCCATCAAGGGAGGCAAGAATCGCAGCACCAAAGCTGTCTCCCGCTCCCACGCTGTCCTTAAAAATGGTGCTGATGGCAGGCTGAACAAAGCGGAAATCCTTGATATATGCCACGGCTCCCCTGCTCCCCCGGGTAATGATCACCAGCCGGGCCCCGCCCTTGAGCCAGTCATTTGCAAGCAGATCCTCATCGGCCCCGGGAAAAAGCCATTCCAGATCCTCATCACTGACCTTTATGATGTCTGCAATGGCCAGCATGCGCTCAAGGCGTTCCAGATAGGGGGTCTTCTTGCCAACCAGGGTCGGGCGGATATTGGGATCAAGGGAAATCAGCCTTTGTCCGGCATTGCCGGCGGCCAGTTCCTCATAAAGTGAGGCGGCCGGATCATTGATCAGGGAAAAGGAACCAAAATGCAGGGCCCTTACTTCCCCTGAAAAAACCGGGCCATTACCGCTTTCCAGCATGCGCCCTGCCGAACCCTGATCGAAAAAGGCATAGCGGGGCTGGGAATTTTCAAAACTGACAAAAGCCAGGGTCGAGGGGCGGTCGGAAATGGCTACCAGGGAAGTATCCACACTGCTGGCCACCAGGGCATCGAGCAGCATGTCGCCGAAAAAATCCCTGGATATGCCACCAAAATAGCCAACCCTTGAACCAAGCCGGCCAAGGCCAATGGCCACGTTGAAAATCGAGCCGCCGGCAAATGGCTGAAAGGCCTGTTTTCCCTGCCCGCAGGTTACGGGGAAAAAATCCACAAGGGCTTCTCCGCAGCATACTATCATTGAACTTGCTCTCCAAAATTCAAAACCGGCAGGCTTCCTGAACAATTACCGGGAAAACAAACCGTTGCAGCCCGGACTCCAAAACCGGAACCCAAAGTCAAATATCAGGAAGGCCTGGCAATAATCAAAATCAGCTTGAACGGTCAGCCCCGGGCCTGCATTGTAAAAGACAAAAGCAAGGGAGGCGGACATAGGCAAGCTGATTTTTGACACAGGCAGACCTTTTTGCTTCCCCTCCCCCTGGAGGCAGATATGGGCGGGATTGATACGGGTTCCGCTAAAGCCTGTTGCCGCTGATGTTTCCGGAGCGTCCGCGGACGTTCTTATGAACCTTCTGGCCGTGGCCGGCATGGCGCCCAATACCAAGGCGACATCAAAGACTGGGGCAAATGGTTAATTCCACCCCTTTGATTCTGATCATGCCGATATCTGCAAATGCTGGCGGAGCGGCAGAAAAACAACCGGAGCCCGAGAAAAACCATGAAGCTTGAAAAAATGTTCTCCCCCCTGGATCTTGGTTTTATCAGCCTTAAAAACCGGGTGATAATGGGCTCCATGCATACGGGGCTGGAAGAAACAGACCCGGACGGCAAGAGACTGGCAGCATTTTATGAAGCCCGGGCCCGGGGCGGGGTCGGACTGATAGTCAGCGGAGGAATTGCCCCCAACGAGGAAGGGGGTACCGGCATGCCTGCCAGAAGGGGAAGCTTTGCCCGCCTTGACAGTGATGATTCAATTGCCATCCACAGGAAAGTCGTCGATCAGGTTCACAATCACGATTGCAGGATGCTGCTGCAAATCCTGCACACGGGGCGCTATTCGTTTGCCCCGAACCTGGTTGCCCCCTCGCCCGTCAAGGCACCGATAAGCCCCCATGTGCCACGCCAGATGAACCATGAAGACATAGAACGAACCATCAGGGATTTTGTTGCCTGCGCCAGGCGCGCCCAAACGGCCGGATATGACGGGGTGGAAATCATGGGCAGCGAGGGATATCTGATAAACCAGTTCATCGCTAGCAGAACCAACCGGCGAAACGACCAGTGGGGGGGAAGTTTCGAAAACCGCATCAGGTTCCCCTTGCGCATCGTTGAAGACATTCGCAAGGAAACAGGCAAGAACTTCATCATAATGTATCGGCTTTCCATGATCGACCTGGTGGAGGGAGGAAGCAGCTGGGAAGAGGTCACGGCCCTTGGCAAGGCCATGGAGGCGGCCGGCGCAACCATGATAAATACCGGGATAGGATGGCACGAGGCCCGGGTTCCGACCATAGCCCAGGCGGTTCCGCGGGCAGCCTGGACCTGGGTGACAAGGGAGATGAAAAAACATGTTGCCATACCGGTTGTCGCCTGCAACCGCATTAACACGCCAGAAAAGATAGAGGAAATCCTTGAAAACGGGGATGCGGACCTGGTTTCAATGGCCCGCCCGTTCCTGGCCGATGAAAATTTCATGGCCAAGGCAAAAACCGGGAATGAAAAGGCAATAAATACCTGCATTGCCTGCAATCAGGCCTGCCTTGACCATGTGTTTGCCATGAAAACCTGTTCATGCCTGGTCAATCCAAGGGCCTGCCACGAAACCATATATCCCGGAATTGCAGCGAAGGTCAGGCTTGACATTGCCGTGGCCGGGGCAGGACCGGCGGGGCTGAGCTTTGCCTGCGAGGCCGCAGAATCGGGGCACCGGGTAACCCTGTTCGAGACATCTGAGCAGATTGGTGGCCAGTTGAGGCTGGCCAGGAAAATTCCCGGCAAGGATGAATTCAATGAAACCATCCGCTATTTTTCAGACCGGCTGCAAAAGGGAGGCGTTGATGTTCGCCTTGGGACTGAGGCGGATATCAAGACCCTGCAGGGCTTTGATGAAGTGGTTCTGGCCAGCGGGGTGGTGCCGAGAAAACCGCAGATTACAGGTTTTGACAGCCCAAAGGTGCTCAGCTATGCCGAAGCCATAAACAATGTGGAACGGGTCGGCGGGAGGGTGGCCATAATCGGCGCCGGGGGCATCGGTTTCGACGTGGCAGAACTGTTGCTGCAAAAAAGGCCCGGATCCGGGCAGAGCCTTGAAGAATTCTGCCGGAAATGGGGCATAGACGCAGCCTGGGGCTCGGGGAAAAAGGAACAAAATTCGGGATTGAGCCACAGAACGGAACATTCCCCCCCTGCAAGGAAAATCTTTCTGTTGCAGCGATCCATGAAATTCGGACGCTCCCTGGGGCAGACAACCGGCTGGATCCACAGGGCGGAAATGGCCCTTGGGGGAGTCAGGATGCTTGGCGGCGTCAGCTATAAAAAATTTGACCGGAATGGCCTGCTGATAGAAATGGAAGGAAAAGAAAAACTGCTCGAAGTGGACAATGTGATAGTTTGTGCCGGGCAGGAAGAAAACGATGCATTGGGAGCAGAACTGGAAAAAGCCGGAACAAGGGTCCACCTGATCGGGGGGGCAAGGAAAGCCCTGGAACTGGATGCAAAACAGGCAATTCTGGACGGCATGATCCTGGCGCAAAAAATGTCGGCCTGAAATGTTCCGGGAGCCCTGGAAACGGGGCAAAGGGAGCGGGAGTTGCAAAAGCCCCCTGCTGACAAGTGAAGAGCCCCGGGGCAGTGCCTGATCTGAAAAGACGGATATTTGCCTGGCAAACACGGGATATGGAATAGGGAAAAGAACGCCGGGCGCTGAATATGGGCGGATCCGATCAGCAAGATCCGCCGGCAGAACCATTCAGGCGGTCTTTTCCGGAAAACAGCGCCCGGCGGGCAGAGGTCCAGGCGAGGGTGGAAAAAAACAGCATCCATGCCCGTGCAACAGGGGTTCTGCGGGCCCTGAGAGCCCGATAGAATTCTGCGGCGGCAAATATCACGTGCTGGCCCCGGAGCAAAAGCTCATCGTGAACGGCAGCCCCAAGCAGGACCCGGCGATCATGGGGACTTTGCAGCCATTCAAGCGGCCTTGGCACCGAAATATCAAATTTCGTTCCCTTGGGAATCTTCAATATCCAGCCCGACCCCCTTGAGCCGATTTCCCATATCAGGTCGCAGCCAAGCTGATAGGTGGTACGGGTTCCCTCCACCAGGAAAAATTCTTCACAGCAGGAAAATTCGCTGGCCATCAGTGCAGGCGATTCCAGGGAAGCCTGCCGGAAAGGGACCCGGGTGTAACTTCAAAAAAGCCACTGGCGAAATTCTTCATCAGGACAGCAACCAGCCTCCATCCACATCAATGGTGGTGCCTGTTACAAAGTCATTTTCGATCAGGAACAGGATACCACTTGCCGCCTCCCGGGCCGTCCCTGCCCTTTCTATGATGTTGCCCCTGACAATCTTTGCATAGAGTTCTTCGCGCTCCTTGCCCTGGGCTCCGATCATAGGAGTGTCGATGGTGCCCGGCGACAGGACATTTATGCGGCGGGGAGCAATTTCGGGCGCCAGGGCCCTAACCAGGGCTTCGACCGCACCGCCAACCGAAGAAAGGGCAACCTGGCCGGGTTTGCACTTTCTTGCCGGGGCCCCGCTGACCAGAACAATGGCCCCGTCCTCCGCCATGTGCGGGGTTCCGAAGCGCACCACGTTGGCATATCCCCACAACTTGTCAAAAGAACCCTGATAGCCATCCATGTCCATTTCAAGAAACGGGCCAATGGCCCGGCTGCCGCCAGTGGCAGCGCTTACCAGAATGTCAAAAGGGGCATGCTTTTCGAACAGGGAGCTGAGAGCCTTGCGGTCAAGCACGTCACACCGGGCCAACTCGACACCTTCTGCAGGATTTTTAACCTTGCCCGGGTTGCGGCTTATGGCAACGGTTCTTGCACCGCCGGCCACCAGAAGATCCACCGTTGCAAGGCCGATACCGGAAGTTCCCCCGAACACCAGTGCTTTTTTACCTGCCAGTTCCATTATGACTCTCCATGAGAATGACTGAACAATTACGGATAATGCCGAAAATGCCCGTGTTGCTGGAGACAACATAATGGTTCGGGGAAAGTCAATCAACGATCAACGGCAAATAAGCCAATGGGAAAAGATGATTTTGTTGCGAGCATGGCAATCCTGCCATGCCAGGCAACATGTGATGGCTCAAGTGAAGTGGTTCCTCAGACAAGAACCGGCCAGAATGACAGGACAAGCCCGGCCTGGCGCAGGAACACTTCGAGCAGGACCGCAAAAAACAGGACAAACAAATATAGCAGGGACAATTTGAAGAACCTGCGCTCCATGGCAAAATTGTCCGCCCCTGCTTCAGCCTCCCCGCGTGCCCTGAGCCGGACGGCTCCAGTGATGAAAACCAGGTTGAGAACAAAAGCGCCCAGAAAATATACGGGCCCGCCAATCGAGGTGAATGCCACAAACATGGAAATGGCAGCCAGCACAAAGGTATAGATCAATATCTGGCGCCTGGTCTCCCGGCGGCCGTGGGTAACCGTGAGCATGGGCACCCTGGCCCGCTCATAATCATTGTTCATGAACAGGGAAAGGGACCAGAAGTGGGGCGGTGTCCACATGAAAATCAGGCCAAACAGCAAAAACGCCTCGATGCTGATGCTGCCGGTGACTGCCACCCAGCCGATCATGGGGGGAAAGGCACCGGCAGCCCCGCCGATGACTATGTTCCAGGGAGTAGTGCGTTTCAACCACATCGTATAGATGACCACGTAGAAAAATATGGTGAACGCCAGCAATGCGGCAGCGGCAAGATTGGAAACGAGACCAAGGCCAACCACCGAAAAAAGGGAAAGGGCAAGACCAAGATTGCGAGCCTCCGACGGAGTGACCCGGCCAACCGGAACCGGCCTGGACATGGTTCTGCGCATCAGGGCATCGATATCTGCATCCCACCACATGTTCAGAGCCCCGGAGGCTCCCCCACCAAGAGCAACCAGAAAAATCACCGCAGCCATGGCAGGCAGACTCAGGGAACCGGGAGCAGCAAGCATGCCTATGGCTGCGGTGAAGACCACCAGGGACATTACCCTGGGCTTTAACAAGGCAAAGTAGTCTGAAATCCTAAAACCGCGAACCGCAGTCCGGGTAGTTACGTCACTCATGATCAAACCCTTTCAACCCATGCCCACCGGGCACAAGGCGCCCGATGGTTTTTGCAGTTACAATACAATGGGGGGCGGGTACAG
>WFPQ01000195.1 GCA_015487515.1 Hyphomicrobiales bacterium
CCTTTCATCCCAGATAACCAGTGCCGCGGTGGAAGAGGTAAGCCAGGCCAACGAGGATGTGGGATCATTGTCCCTGGCATCAAAGAAAATCGGCGAAGTGGTGGCACTCATCGCAGACATTGCCGACCAGACCAACCTGCTGGCCCTTAACACCTCCATCGAGGCGGCCCGGGCCGGAGAGGCCGGCAAGGGATTTGCCGTCGTTGCCTCCGAGGTGAAGAGCCTTGCCAACCAGACGGCAACCGCAACCGAGGAGATCGGCAAGCAGATTTCGGAAATCCAGGAAGCCAGCAACCGGGCAGTTGATGCCATCGCAAAAATCGGCGAAACCATGAGCCGGGTCGACGAGGTCTCGACCACCATAGCGGCAGCAGTTGAAGAACAAAGCGCCGCCACCCAGGAAATAGCCAGTTCCATAGACCTGGCCTCCAGCGGCACCGCCGAAGTATCAAGCAACATCCAGGACATTTCCCGTTCCGTCACCCAAAACAAGGAAGTGGCCGAAGGAGTTTTGACTTCCTCGGAAAAACTGGCCGAAAACGGCCAGACCATGCGCGAGGCCGTCAACGGATTTCTGAGCGAGGTCAAAAAGGTGATCTGAAACCATTGCCCGCCTGCCTTTCACTTGCAGGCCCTTGCAAGATAAAAACCTCTCGAGTGATATTGCAAACGGCAATTTTCCAAAGACCAAAAGTAGCTCCTAAAAAAAGACGCCCCTTGAAGGGGCGTCTTTTCACCTGTTGATTATTTCATCTGTCCGTCAGTTCATTAAGCGCTAAATACGCCTGGGCATGTTTGCCCTGCCCCGACCATGCCGGTTTTCAGCCAACGATTTCCTCATCGGAAAAAAAGAAGCTTATTTCCTGGGCAGCAGTTTCCTCGGCATCGGAGCCGTGCACGGAATTTTCGCCGATCGATAGGGCAAATTCCCTGCGAATGGTTCCCTCGGCCGCCTCCTGCGGGTTGGTGGCGCCCATCACCTGGCGATTTCTTGCAATGGCATCTTCCCCTTCAAGAACCTGCACGACCACCGGTTCGGAAATCATGAATTCGACCAGTTCGTCAAAGAACGGACGCCCCTTGTGAACCGCATAAAAGCCTTCGGCCTGTTCCCTTGTCATGTGTATGCGCTTGGAAGCCACGACCCTAAGTCCTGCCTCTTCGAACATGGCAATGATCTTGCCGGTGATATTGCGCCTGGTGGCGTCGGGCTTGATGATGGAAAAAGTACGTTGAACGGCCATTTGTCTGTTCCTGAAGGGTTTTTGCAAAGGATTGATTTTGAGCGGGTTATAGGGGCAGTTGCAAAAAGGCGCAAGACATGACCGGGCAATATTTTATCCGGAATGCAAGGAAGCATGAATGAAAGAAGCGGCTAAAAACACCAGGAAACAGGAACAGGAAACAAAAAGCAAAAAGGCCCTTGGGAAACCGGCCCCGAAGAACCGCCCCATGTAACTGCCCTACGTTTCGTAATCGGCCCCTGACCCCTCCTGTTCCCTTATTCTTGCCTTTATTCTTGCCTTGGCGGATCAAAACCAGCTATTTGCGCTCAACAGGCATTTCAAACAATTCCGGGCGCCAGATTTTCATGCTGACCATTTCCAACCTGTCCTATTCCATAGCCGGGCGCCCCCTGTTCGAGAAAACCTCCCTGACCCTGCCCGGCGGAACAAGGGCGGGGCTGGTCGGCAAGAACGGATCGGGCAAGACCACCCTGTTCAACCTGATCCTTGACAGGCTTTCCCCGGATGAGGGGGATATTTCGCTGCACCCGAGATGGCGGGTCGGCACCGTGGCCCAGGAAGTACCCTCCAGCCAGACCCCGATCCTTGAAATGGTCATGGAGGCCGACCGGGAACGCTCGTCATTGCTGAAACAGGCCGAAACGGAAGACGACCCGGACAGGATTTCACAAATCCACATGCGCCTGGCCGATATCGAAAGCCACACGGCCGAGGCCAGGGCCTCGAACATATTGCGCGGCCTTGGCTTTTCACCCGAACAGCACCAGGCTCCCTGCTCGTCCCTGTCGGGGGGATGGCGCATGCGGGTGGCACTGGCCGGGGTCCTGTTCTGCCAGCCCGACCTGCTGCTGCTTGACGAACCAACCAACTATCTGGACCTGGAAGGAGCCCTGTGGCTGGAAAAATACCTGGCCACCTACCCCCACACCATTTTTCTGATCAGCCATGACCGGGGGCTGCTGAACAGGGCTGTCGATCACATAGTGCACCTGGAACATGGCAGGCTGACCCTTTACAGGGGAGGCTATGACACGTTTGAAGCCACCCGAAGGGCGCAGATGGAACTGAGCCACAAGGCAAGGGAAAAACAACTGGCCAAGATTGCCCACATGCAGGCATTCGTAGACAGGTTCGGGGCCAGCGCCACCAGGGCAAAACAGGCCCAGAGCCGCATAAAGCGCATCGCCAGGATGCAGCCAGTGGACGCGATGGTGGATGAAAGCTCCCTGCCATTTTCCTTTCCCCAGCCCCGGGAGCGCATGGCCTCGCCGATGCTCAACCTGGAGGACGTATCGGTGGGATATGGAGGAAAGGCCGTGCTGAGCCGCATAACCCGGCGCATCGACCCCCAGGACCGCATCGCCCTTGTCGGGGTGAACGGCAATGGCAAATCGACCTTTGCCAGGCTGATAGCGGGAGAACTGGAAAAGATGGGAGGAGTTCTGCAACGCGGGAAAAAGCTGGAAATTGCCTATTTCGCCCAGCACCAGATGGAAATTCTGAAGCCGGAAAAGACGGTTCTGGAACATATAGAACC
>WFPQ01000196.1 GCA_015487515.1 Hyphomicrobiales bacterium
ATAATTGCCCCGGAACCTCAAATCCCGCCCGGGTCCGATTCGGCCCTTGCTGACCAGGCGGCCACCGGCCAGACAACCCTTGTTGCCTATGCCCCGGTCATCGAACCGGAACCGGACGCCCAGCGAGCCCTGCAAATGCTGATCGAGCGCCGTTCCGAAAATGCATCCGTTCAGAATACGGCCACCATTTCCCCGATATTGCGGGGCAGCATCTCCACCGCTTCCCTCGGCCCTGCCATAAGCCTGCGGCCACCCGGCAGGCAAACCGGTCCGGCCACTGATGATTTCAGGGGATTTTTTGACAATACCTTCAATGCCGTGGCCAACTCCCGCCCCGGCGCCGGGCAGCAAAACAACATTGCCCTTGTCTTTTTGCAAAATACCGAAGAACAGAATGACGGTCCGTTGCCGCAACCGGCACAAAGAAGGCCATTGCAGGACGATTCCATACCAAGACGCGATGTCAGCCTTTATGCGCCCGACCTGGAACACGTCACCGATACCCTTGTGATGCAGACCCGTATAGCCAACGCGGATTTCACCATTCTGTTCGAGCCCGACGAGGCTGATTTCGACCCGGCCCCCGAGCTCGGCCCCCAGGCGGTCCAGATCAATTTTTCCCTTTCCCAGGCCCAGGGGTTGCCTCCCAACCGATTCCTGGCAACCGGACCCGTGATAATTTCAAAATCCTAGGGAAACATCAGGACCGGTCCCGGATTCTTGGATATCCTGGCACTCCCAATTCAATTTATTGCACCATCGCCTCCATTGCTTTAATGGTAGTTCAACTCAACAGCTTGGGGGAAGGATCCCCGATTGCCATTGCCAACAAAAACTCCACTGCTCGACAAGATTGAGAACATCAGCCAGCTCCGCCAGCTTGACCTTTCCCAACTGCGCCAGCTGGCCGACGAATTGCGCGCCGAAACCATTGATGCGGTTTCGGTCACCGGCGGCCACCTGGGGGCCGGACTGGGCGTGGTTGAACTCACCATTGCCCTGCATGCAACTTTTGATACCCCCGACGACCGGCTGATCTGGGATGTCGGCCACCAGACCTACCCCCACAAGATCCTTACCGGCCGCCGGGAAAAAATCCGCACCCTGCGCCAGAAGAATGGCCTTTCAGGCTTTACCCTGCGCACCGAGAGCGAATTCGACCCCTTTGGAACCGGCCACTCCTCCACTTCAATCTCCGCCGGCCTTGGCATGGCCGTGGGCTCCGAACTCAATGAACAGTCCCGCAACTGCATTGCGGTCATAGGTGACGGCTCCATGTCGGCGGGCATGGCCTACGAGGCCATGAACAATGCCGGGGCCATGGATGCGAGGCTGATCGTCATTCTGAACGATAACGACATGTCGATAGCTCCCCCCACCGGGGCCATGAGCGCCTACCTGGCCAGGCTGGTTTCTTCTCCCGCCTACCGGGGGTTGCGCGAGACCGCCAAGAATATCGTCGACCGCCTGCCCGACTTCATATCAGAAAAGGCAAGAAAGACCGAGGAATTTGCCCGCGGCTTCTGGGCTGGAGGCACCCTTTTCGAGGAACTGGGCTTTTATTACGTTGGCCCCATAGACGGGCACAATCTCGGCCACCTGCTGCCGATACTCAAGAATGTCCGCGATGCCAAGGCCGGCCCGTTTCTGGTTCATGTTGTCACCCAAAAGGGCAAGGGATATCCCCCGGCAGAAGACGCTCCCGACAAATATCATGGCGTTTCCCGGTTCAATATCATTACCGGAACCCAGGACAAGTCCCCTTCCAATGCCCCCTCCTATACCTCGGTTTTTTCCTCTTCACTGATAGAGGAAGCAAAAAGGGACGAAAAAATAGTTGCCGTGAATGCGGCCATGCCCGCAGGAACGGGACTGGACCGGTTTGGCGAAATATTTCCAGACCGGGTATTTGACGTGGGAATTGCCGAACAGCATGCGGTTACGTTCAGCGCCGGCCTGGCTTCCGAAGGGCTGAAACCGTTTTGCGCCATCTATTCCACTTTTTTGCAACGCGCCTATGACCAGGTCATCCATGACGTGGCGCTGCAAAACCTTCCGGTCAGATTTGCCATCGACAGGGCCGGCTATGTGGGAGCAGATGGTCCGACCCATGCGGGCAATTACGACACCGCCTACCTGGGGGCCATTCCCAACATGGTGCTGATGGCAGCCGGCAACGAGGCCGAACTGACCCACATGGTGGCAACGGCCGCTGCCTATGACGAAGGCCCCATCGCCCTGCGCTATCCCCGGGGAGAAGGGGTCGGTGTCGAATTGCCCGACCGGGGGCAGGTCCTTGAAATAGGGCGGGGACGCATCCTCAGACAAGGCACCACCATCGCCATCTTGTCCTATGGAGCACGGCTCGGGGAATGCCTGGCAGCGGCCGAACAACTGTCTGCCCTGGGCCTTTCAACCACCGTGGCCGACGCCCGCTTTGCCAAGCCCCTTGACGAAGACCTGCTGGCCCGACTGGCAAAAAATCACCAGGTTCTGCTCAGCGTCGAAGAAGGCTCCATCGGTGGCTTCGGCTCCCATGCCGCCACCTGGCTGGCCCGCAATTCCATGCTCGATGGCGCCCTCAGATTCCGTCCCATGACAATGCCCGACAGAAATTTTGAACACGCTTCCCAGGCCGACCTTTACGCCAAGGCAGGACTGGACAGGGCCGGAATCGTGGCCACAGCCCTAAAGGCCCTGCCCGCCAGTTCCCGGGTCACCCGGATTCTTGAAAACCTTAGCCAGTGACAATCACGACATCCGGCCAGCACGACATCCGGCCAGAAAATCCCGATCCCGGACAATGCCACTGCCCGACCCGCCGGATGACCGGCCCCATGGGTACCGGCAGGGCATGGGCCAGGGACATGTTGAAATCATGTTTTCAACGGGATCGCAATATCATCCCGGCGGGCGCCGGATCTGAAAGACCGGCCCCGGTATCATCCTGAAACCCGGTCAAAAACCATTAACTGCCCGGGTCCGGAATCATGCCAAGGGCATGCAGGTAGGTATCCAGCAATGCTTCCTGTTCCATGCGCTCGGATGTATCCATCTTGCGTATCCTGACGACCTGCCTGATGGTCTTTGCATCAAATCCCGATCCCTTTGCCTCTGCATAAACTTCCTTTATATCCTCGGAAATGGCCTTTTTTTCATCTTCCAGCTTCTCGATTCTATCGATGAAGGCGCGCAACTGATCCCGCCCAACCCCTGTTTCCGGCATATATGATTCTCCCTGTTCTGAAATTGCCTTTCAAGCTCGAAAAACGCCTGGGATCAAGTTGCAAGTGAACCTTTTGCACCGCTCAACATCACCCGCACCATCTTTAGGACCCGCCGCAAGAATTTTTTGATCCCCCGTCGGCCACCTTTCAAAATTTTGACCAATCATCTTCCTAAAGACCGGACATCAAGTCCCTGACACCGGTTGATTTTTTGCTATCAAATCAGCTTTAACCCTGTAATGATCCCCTTTCGGACAAACGCCTGGAATAAGCATGAAAAAAATAAAAATATTCCCACTGACTGCCATGAAATGTTTTTTTCCCCTGTCCATGCTGACTCTTGTACTTGCAATCCTTACGCCCGTTCCGGCCCTTGCCGACCTCAGAGTATGCAACCAGACCGGCAAACCCGTATCCATAGCCCTTGGCTATCGCAGCGAGCAGGGCTGGAAATCCGAAGGATGGTGGGTTGCAGCCCCGGACAGTTGTGCTACAGTTTTCCAGGGAGACCTCAACGCCAGGTTCTATTACCTGTTTGCCGCCGATGACATTTCCGGGGGAACCTGGGACGGTTCGGTTTACATGTGCACCAGAGAAGAGGCCTTTACCATATTCGGGGTCGAGGATTGCCTGGCCCGGGGATATGAAAGGACCGGCTTTTTTGAAATCGATACGGGAAACAAGACTGACTGGACACTGCAACTTACCGAGCCGGAAACGGAACAACCGGCCGCAACGGGCGATGTCCGCCCATGACCGGAACACGACACACCGGACAGGTCCTGATTATCTGCGCTTGCCGGCACAGATCCGTGTTAATCAGAACTCAATGGAGTTCAACAGGGAAATGACAAGCTCCAATGAAACGTAACCGCCGCGTAAAGATTCTGGCCACCCTTGGCCCCGCCTCTGACAGCAGGGACATGATAGCAAGGCTTGTTAAGGCGGGGGCGGACATCTTCCGCATCAACATGAGCCATGCCAGCCACGAGATTCTGGACAGAACCGTTGGCCATATCCGCTCGGTCGAAGAGGAATTCAGGCGACCCTTGGGAATTTTGGTCGACCTGCAGGGACCAAAGATCCGCATCGGCAAATTTGCCGATGATGAAATAGTCCTGAACAATGGCGACATTTTTACCATGGACCAGAACAGCGATCCGGGCGATCAGAAGCGGGTTTATCTGCCCCATCCCGAATTGTTCCAGGCCGTAAAGCCCGGTCACAGGCTGCTGCTGGATGACGGACGCATCGAATTGCAGGCCGCTGAAGTTTCTTCCGACCGGATAAAATGCAAGGTGATTTATGGCGGCCCCCTTTCCAACCGCAAGGGAGTAAGCGTTCCCGACAGCCTGCTGGCCGTAAGCGCCATGACCGAAAAGGACCGGGCGGACCTTGACCATGCCCTTAAAAGAAATGTCGACTGGATAGCCCTTAGCTTCGTTCAGCGCCCCCAGGACATAACCCAGGCAAGAAAGATAACCGGGGGACGGGTCGGCATCATGGCCAAGATAGAAAAGCCCCAGGCCATCCAAAGGCTGGGGGAAATCATAAAGCTCTGCGATGCCTTCATGATAGCCCGCGGTGACCTGGGGGTCGAACTTCCCCTTGAACAGGTTCCCGGATTGCAAAAACGCATGATCAGGCTGGCCCGCCGCTATGGAAGGCCCGTGGTGGTGGCCACCCAGATGCTTGAAAGCATGGTATCTTCACCCACTCCGACAAGGGCAGAGGTTTCCGATGTATCCACCGCGGTTTTTGAAGGGGCCGATGCCATAATGCTTTCAGCCGAATCCGCCAGCGGTGATTTTCCGGTCGAGGCGGTTGCCACCATGGACAAGGTTGCCATCGCCGTTGAAAGCGATGTCAACTATCCATCCATCATCCGTGCCCAGGGGGCAGAACCCGAAGCAACGGCCGCAGATGCCATATCGGCCGCCACCCGTCAGACCGCGGAAACCCTGGATCTGGCGGCCATAGTCACCTATACCTCCTCGGGCTCCACCGGCCTGCGCGCCGCCCGCGAACGCCCTTCAAAACCCATCATTGCCCTGTCTCCGGAAATTTCCACCGTTCGCCGCCTGTCCCTGGTCTGGGGCATTCACTGCGTGCAGAGCGAAGATGCCAAGGACCTGGAAGACATGGTCGACAAGGCCTGTTCCATTGCCCATTCCCAGGGCTTCGCCCGGCCCGGAGAAAGAATTGCCATAACCGCCGGCGTTCCCTTGAGAACCTCCGGTTCCACCAACATGCTGCGCATTGCATTCATCGATCACAAGGGCTCCGGCTCCACCTGACCCGCCCTCCAGACACCATCACGTTTCATCACCGCCCCATAAAGACACCCGGGTTTCAACCGTACCGGATATTCCACTGGCCAAATATTCAATGGCTGATGCATTGACAGTTCAGGGTCTTGCCCATATTAAGGGCACCGGTTCAAGCATGGGCGCTCCGCCGCCTGTTTTACAAAGGGCATCCACATGAAGGTTCGCAATTCACTTCGCGCGCTGATGGCTCGTCACCGCGATAACAAGATGGTTCGTCGCCGCGGCCGCTATTACATCATCAACAAGGTCAACAAGCGCTTCAAGGCCCGCCAGGGCTGAAACCGCCTCTTGCCTTCAGATC
>WFPQ01000197.1 GCA_015487515.1 Hyphomicrobiales bacterium
CCTTTGCATCAATGCCCGAGGTCAAGGCGATTTTTCCGGGAATTGACCAGGTCATAATCTACCTGGTCGCGGTGGTGATCCTGCTGGTGCGTCCGCGCGGACTTATGGGCAAGAGCGGTGTGATGGAGAATTGATATGCTGTTATTGCCAAAAAAAGAACTGATAACGTTTCTGATCTTTGCCCTCGTGGTTCTGACCATGCCGATCTGGCTGATTCCGTTCGGGGGAGCCTATCCCGGCCTGATGCAGAAATTTGCCATATTCGGACTTATGGCCGTGGGTTTTAACATACTGTTCGGGCTTACGGGCTATCTGAGCTTTGGCCATGCGGCATTCTTGGGGGTTGGCTCCTATACGGCTGTCTGGTCATTCAAGCTGCTGACCATGAATGCCCTGCCGGCCGTCATTTTCGCCATCATCTTTTCCGGCCTTTTTGCACTGGCGATCGGCTATGTTTCCCTGAGGCGGTCGGGCATATATTTTTCCATTCTCACCCTGGCCTTTGCCCAGATGAGTTATAACCTGGCCTATTCGGTGCTTACCCCGATAACCAATGGAGAAACCGGACTGGCGCTTACCCTGCAGGATCCGAGGGTGCTTGACCTGGCCTTTGCGGAAAGGGGAGCCGGTTTGCCTCCGGTCACCCTGTTTGGCCTGGACATGGCCGGATATTGGGGGTTTTACTTTACCGCCGTCATATTGATAATCGGCTATTTCATTGCCCAGAAGATTGCCGTTTCTCCCTTCGGGATGATGCTCAAGGGCATAAAGTCCAACCAGAACCGCATGGGATATACGGGGTTCAATACCAAGCCCTATACCCTGGCCGCATTCGTGATATCGGGAATGTATGCGGGGCTGGCCGGTGGCCTGCTGGCGGTGACCGATCCGCTGGCCGGGGCCGAAAGAATGCAATGGACCGCCTCGGGCGAGGTGGTTCTGATGGTGGTGCTTGGTGGTATCGGAACCATGTTCGGACCGGTATTGGGGGCATGGATAATCGAATATTTCTCGAATATCTTTTCGGCCATCAACGAGGGCATATTGCATGACGTGTTCGGCTTTCTGCCCACGAGCGTGCAGGATTTCATAGTGCCGATACTGGCATTGTTCGTCGGGGAGGGGTGGGAACTGACCCTGGGCCTGATGTTCATGCTGGTGGTGATATTCCTGCCCGGTGGCCTCATAGAAGGCTACAGGAGAATAATGGCCAGACTTGGCGGAGATCGGGAAAATGGGAAATCTGATGCAAAACAGCCGGTGGCTGAAAAGGCGGAGGATGAATGATGTCTACTGCCAAGCATAATACGGTCTTGCACGTTGCCGATGTTCACATGCGCTTTGGAGGATTGCACGCCCTTGCGGATATCGACCTGGAGGTGGAAGAGGGAAAGATCCATGCCATAATCGGTCCGAACGGGGCCGGCAAGTCCACATTGCTCAATGTCTGCGTGGGGCGCCTGGCGCCGACCAGCGGGGCGGTGGTCTTTGACGGACAGGTAATAACCGGCATGAAACCACACCAGATAAACCAGATAGGGGTGGCAAGGGTTTTCCAGACCCCGGAGATATTTGCCGAACTTTCCGTTCTGGAAAATGTCATGGCACCGGCATTTGCCAAGCGGGACGGGGCATTCAAGCTCAATTTCATGAAAAATCTCGCACGGGAGAGCGAGATACGTGAAGAAGCAGAGCATTTCATCGAGGATGTGGGCATGAAGGCCGAGCTGGAAACGCCGGCCGGCTCCCTTTCCCGGGGGGACAAGCGGCGTCTCGAACTTGCCATGTGCCTGATCCAGCATCCAAAGCTGCTGCTTCTGGATGAACCCACCGCCGGCATGTCCCGCCATGATACCAACACCACCATCGAGCTGTTGAAAAAAATCAAGGAGAGGGGGATGACAAAGGTCATCATAGAACATGACATGCACGTGGTGTTTTCGCTGGCGGACAAGATTTCGGTCCTGGCCCAGGGCAGGATAATTGCCGAGGGAGACCCGGAGACGGTCAGAAACGACCCCGAAGTGAAAAAAGCCTATCTTGGAGGGGCCCATGAGTAGGGAAGCAAGAGAGACCGTGGCAGGGGAACGGTCAGAAAATGACGAAGTCACCTCCAGGCCGGCGGAAGAAAGGTTTTTCCGTGCGGATGACATTCATTCATATTACGGGGAAAGCTATATCGTTCAGGGGGTTTCCCTGGAACTGGACAAGGGGGATATCCTTGCCCTTCTGGGGCGCAATGGCTCCGGAAAGACCTCGACATTGCGAACCATCGCCCGTACCGATTATCCGGAATTGCGCAAGGGACAGATCTGGCTCGATGGCAGCCCCCTGCACGAGATGAAGGTTCACGAGGCCGCCCTTTGCGGAATTCAGCTGGTGCCCGAGGATCGCAGGATCATCGAGGGGTTGAGCGTGGAGGAAAACATAGAGCTTGCCCGGGTGGCGGAGGGCCATGGATGGGACATTGAAAAGATCTATGGGCATTTTCCACGTCTTGCCGAACGGCGCAAGCAGGACGGGGTTACCCTTTCGGGGGGAGAGCAGCAGATGCTGGCCATTGCCCGCGCCCTGTCGCGGGATGTCAAGCTGCTGTTGCTGGACGAGCCCTATGAGGGGCTCGCGCCGGTCATAGTGGAGGAAATCGAAAAGATCCTGCTCGAGATCAAGGAGGCGGGTATCACGACCATAATAGTCGAGCAGAACGTGATTGCGGCCCTTAAGCTTGCCAATAAGGCGGTTATCCTGGATACGGGGGTGGTGGCTTTCACCGGGACGGCAAAAGAGGTTCTGGACAGTGAGGAACTGCGGCAGGAATATCTGATGATCTGAATGGCAGCCGGGTTGCTGGTTGATTGAACCTGCAGGTCGGGTAAGCTGTGAATCGCGAGTTTCAGGAATTTGCTGCCATCACCGTATATCAGGGGTTCGGGCGCTGATTGTTGAAATGATTAATGAAAATCCAGGTTAATCTGATTGAGAACAGGTAAATCTGATTGAGAAATGGACAGGCAAATGCAAAGGGAAATTTTCTATCCGCCGGCCAGCATCGTTGAAAACACCCATGTTACAGCCGAGCAGTATGAAGAGATGTACAAACGCTCGATTGCCGACCCGGATGCATTCTGGGCCGAGCAGGCCAGGAGGCTGGACTGGATAAAGCCTTTTACCAAGGTAAAGAATACCAGTTTTGAATATCCCGATGTTTTCGTGAAATGGTTCGAGGATGGAGAACTGAACGTATCGGCCAATTGCATTGACCGTCACCTTGAAAGCCTTGGGGACAAGCCCGCGATCATCTGGGAGCCGGACGAACCGGACGAGGAAAGCAGGACCATAACCTATGGGGAACTGCACAGGAGGGTTTGCAGTTTTGCCAATGTCCTTAAAAAACTGGGGGTCAGCAAGGGGGACAGGGTAACGATTTATCTGCCCATGATACCGGAGGCCGCCTATGCCATGCTGGCCTGTGCCCGCATCGGGGCCATTCATTCGGTGGTGTTTGCGGGCTTTTCTCCCGAGGCCCTGGCCGGACGCATTGTCAATTGCAGGTCGGACTTTGTCATTACCGCCGATCAGGGCCGGCGGGCCGGCAAGCATGTGCCGCTTAAGTCCAACGTTGATGCAGCATTGAAAACCGCCAGCGACGTGGCAAGGGTGCTGGTGGTCAGGAATACCGGGGCCGAGGTCGAAATGGTCCAGGGGCGCGATGTCTGGCTGCACGAGGAACTGGAGGGCGTCAATGAAACGTGCGAACCCGAAACCATGAACGCGGAGGATCCGCTGTTCATTCTTTACACTTCGGGTTCGACCGGAACTCCGAAAGGGGTCCTGCACACATCCGGGGGCTATCTCACCTATGCGTCGCTGGCCCACCAGCTCAATTTCGATTATCACCAGGGCGAAATCTACTGGTGCACGGCCGATGTGGGCTGGGTCACCGGCCATTCCTACGTGGTTTACGGGCCCCTGGCCAACGGGGCGACCACCGTCATGTTCGAGGGGGTTCCAAACTATCCGGATGCCTCGCGATTCTGGAAGATTGTCGACAAGCACAAGATAAATATCTTTCATTCGGCCCCGACTGCCATTCGGGCCCTGATGGGGGCGGGCGACCATTTCGTTGACAGTGCCGACCTTTCATCATTAAAGGCCATCGGAACGGTTGGCGAGCCGATAAACCCGGAGGCCTGGCACTGGTATTATACCAAGGTCGGGCGGGGCAATTGCGTGCTCATCGACAGTTGGTGGCAGACGGAAACCGGTGGTTCCATGATAACCGCCTTTCCGGCGGCAACCCCCACCAAGCCCGGCTCGGCCAGCAAGCCGTTTTTCGGGGTGCAGCCGGTCATTCTCGATCCGCAGACGGGCAGGGAGATCACCGACATGGAGGCTGAAGGGGTTCTGGCCATAAGGGATAGCTGGCCGGGGCAGATGCGCACGGTTTACGGCAATCACGAGCGCTTTGTTGCCACCTATTTCGAGGAATATAAGGGATTCTATTTTACCGGTGACGGGGTAAAGCGCGATTCTGACGGCTATTACTGGATCACCGGCAGGGTGGATGACGTATTGAATGTTTCGGGGCACCGGATGGGAACGGCGGAAATTGAAAGCGCGCTGGTTTCCCATCCCAAGGTTTCCGAAGCTGCCGTGGTTGGTTACCCCCACGATATAAAGGGACAGGGCATCTATTGTTACGTGACCCTGATGAGCGGTGAAAATCCGTCCGGGGAACTGGAAGGGGAACTGAAGAACTGGGTCAGAAAGGAAATCGGTCCGATCTGCACCCCCGATCTCATTCAGTTCGCTCCCGGTTTGCCAAAGACCCGTTCCGGCAAGATCATGCGTCGCATATTGCGCAAGGTTGCCGAAAACGACTATTCCAATCTTGGCGATACCTCGACCCTGGCCGATCCCGGGGTGGTTGATGATCTGATAGAAAACCGCAAGAACCGTTAGGGGCATTTGCAACCTGTCCTTGCTAGACAGGTCCGCAGTCTTGCAGCGGCTCCGGGGTTTGTGACGGATCCGAGGTTTTTCATTATGTTGCCTTTGGAGCCTGTTCTTTATGGTCGGGGCGGGTGGCGTTTGACCGCGCCCGGGGCAGGGCGGTTGTCCGGGTGAGAAAATGAGGGATGCTGCAAGTTTTCGGTTGACGGGGAGGGGGCATGCTTTTATTCATCGTTCCGCTGCCCGTCGGGTGGCCATGGGCGTGCCTTTGGGCCGGTTTGATTTGAAACCGTACGGGCATGCCGGGGGCGGTTAGCTCAGTTGGTAGAGCATCTCGTTTACACCGAGAATGTCGGGAGTTCGAGCCTCTCACCGCCCACCATCCCCGCTTTGTTTTCATGTTGTTCCCTGGCAGGTCAGACTGGCGCGGAAGTCTTGTGATCTGACGGTTCATTGGCCTGGTTTCATCAGTGTTCTGCTTGTCTGATTTTGTCAAAAAACCGGATATCCATAACGGAAAATGGAATTTTCTTGTATAGTGCTGTTTTTTGGGAATAGCCTGTCTGCATGAAAGAAAGTTCCATGCATCCCAGAAAACAGGTACTGGTCAAGTTCCTTTTGCTCGTTGCCTTGCTGCTTGGGTATTTTGCCTATCTTTCATTTGAATATGATCTGCTGACAGGTGGTGTTGCGGCCCTGCTGACCTGGAGTTTTTTCGTGCTTTGCACGCCGGTTGCCGATGCGGGTTTTCTTTTGGATTTTCCTCTC
>WFPQ01000198.1 GCA_015487515.1 Hyphomicrobiales bacterium
ATCGATGGCTGTGATACCATGCCCAAGCTTTTTGCCCGGCGCTGCAGGGAGCTTGGTGACAAGACGTCCCACCGGGAAAAGGTTCTGGGAATCTGGCGCTCCCATTCCTGGAACGATTATTACAATGCGGCCCGACGCATTGGCCTTGGCCTTGTTTCCCTTGGCATAGGGCGGGGCGAGGTCGTCTCCATCCTTTCGGAAGACAACAAGGAATGGCCCTATATGGACCTTGGCATCCAGTGCATAGGTGCCATGACTTCGGGCATTTATACCACCGATGCTCCTTCCCAGCTTGCCTATCTTTTAAATGACAGCAGGAGCCGGGTTCTTTTCGTTGAAAATGACGAGATGCTGGACAAGTACCTGGCCATAAGGGACCAGGTTCCAGGGCTTGAAAAGGTGATCATCCTTGAACGGGAGGGCCTGCATGATTTTTCCGACGACAGGACCATGTTTCTTGACGAACTCTATGATCTCGGGGACAGGTTCCACCAGTCCGATCCGAAAAGGTTCGAAGAGGAGATAGCCCGCTCCTCTCCGGATGACATAGGCATGCTCATCTACACTTCTGGAACCACGGGTCAGCCCAAGGGTGCCATGATTTCCCAGGGCAACATCATTTTTACGGTCGGGGCCACCCTTCAGGCCCTGCCCAATCTGCCAGGCGACGAACAATTGTGCTTCTTGCCCCTTTGCCATGTCTTTGAGCGCAATACCTCGATCTTTTCTCCCATCGTCAGCAAGTCCACGGTCAATTTTGCCGAGAGTCCGGAAACGGTTTTTGACAATCTCCAGGAAGTATCCCCCCACGTGTTTTCTGCCGTTCCAAGGGTCTGGGAAAAAATCTATTCCCGGGTCACTCTTGCGATCCAGGACGGAACCGGGCTTGGGCGGTTTGCCTATTCCAGGGCCATCAGGGCCGGTCAGGAGCGGGCCGGATACGTCACCACGAACCGCAAGGTGCCGTTTTTGACTGGTGCCAGATATGCGTTCTGGGATTTCCTGGTGCTTAAAAACCTCAGACGCATGCTTGGCCTGTCCCGCATCAGGCATGCGATTTCCGGGGCTGCTCCCATATCCCCGGATCTTTTGCGCTGGTACCAGGCCATCGGAGTCAATCTGCTGGAGGGGTACGGCCAGACCGAGGGCAGCGGTGTTACCTCGGTAAATACTGCCGGGGCCAACGTAATCGGTTCGGTCGGCCGGGCCATTCCCGGGGTTGGTCTGAAGATATCCGGTGATGGCGAGATATTGTTCTGCGGCGGCAATGTGTTTGCCGGATACTGGAATTCCCCGGAAAAGACGGCCCGGACTCTCACGGAGGATGGCTGTCTGAGAACCGGCGACCTGGGCCGCATCGATGAGAATGGTTTCCTTTACATTACCGGCCGCCTCAAGGATATCATCATAACGGCTGGCGGAAAGAACATCACCCCTGCGGAAATCGAAAATCAGCTCAAGTCCCATGCCCATATTTCCGATGTGGTCGTCATTGGCGACAGGCGCAAATATCTGACCTGCCTTGTCATGATAGACAAAGAAAATGTTGAAAAATATGCTCAGGACCATAAGGTACCATTCTCTAATTTCGCATCCTTGTGCGCAGCCAGGGAAGTGCAGGATTTGATCGGCTCGATAATAAGGGAAGTGAACCAGAATTTTGCCAGGGTCGAACAGATCAAGGATTTTCGTTTGATTGACATAATATTGACGGCTGAAGACGACGAACTTACCGCGACCATGAAGCTGAAGCGCGGGTTTGTGGAGAAGCGTTACAAGTCTCTGATCGACGAAATGTATAAGAATTAACAGGAGGAAAAACATGAAACGTTTGATGAAACTGGCCACGGCGCTGACCTTCGGGGCGGCCCTTGCCACCAGCACCAGCCTTGCCCAGACCCAAGGGGTTACCGATACCGAGATAGTCATTGGCTCCAGCAACGACCTTTCGGGCATTTTTGCCGCATTTGGCGCCCCGGCCGTACAGGCGGCCCAGCTTTATTTTGACGAGGTAAACGCCAATGGCGGCATCTATGGCAGGCAGATAAAGTTCATTGTAGAAGATCACGGCTACCAGTTGCCAAAGGCCACTTCGGCCATCAACAAGCTGGTCAACCGCGACAAGATCTTTGCCATGTTCCTGCAATTGGGAACCCCGATGAACGTGGCCTCCTTCCCGCTGCTTGAATCAAAGCGGATTGCCAATGTGTTTCCCCTGACCCTTTCAAGCGAACTGCTGGCCGAGCCCATTGATTACCGCTATGCTCCCGGCGCTCCCTATTATGACCAGATGCGCACCGGCATTTCTTACCTGATCGAACAGACCGGGGCCCAGGAAGTGTGCTCCATGTTCATTGCCACCGATTTTGGTACCGAGGTGCAAAAGGCTGCCATGGACGAGGCCGAGGCTTCCGGCATAAGCTATGCGGCCGAGACCACCCACAAGCCCGATGATGCGGATTTTGTCGGCTCTCTTACCCGCCTCAGGGAGGCCGGATGTGATGTTGTTGCCGTTGCCCTTGGTGTGCGCCAGATCATAACCGCCTATGCAACTGCCGGCCGCATGGGCTGGACCGACGTCAAGTTCATAACTTCGGCTGCCGGTTTCCACTCGGTTGTCGCCAAGGTCCCCGGCGGTGTTACCGAGGGGCTTTATGCGGCGGCTCCCTGGTCTGACATATTGCCCCGCATGGACAACCCGACCGTTGCCGCCTGGGTGCAGAAATACCTGGAAGCCTCCGGTGAGCAATTGCCGAGTTCAGGGGCCCTGCTTGGCCGTTCCGGTGCCGAGGTTCTGGTTCGTGCCCTTGAGGCGGCCGGTCCCGACCTGACCCCTGAAACCTTCAGGGCCGGCATGGAAAGCCTGGACTATTATGATGAAATTCTGGATGGCCAGATGAATTATTCCCCCGAAGATCACGCCGGGGCCGACCAGGTGGTCGTCTCCGTGATCGAGGATGGAAACTGGAAAGAGGTTTTCCGCAAATAATAACTTTCCTGCGCCAGATCATGCGTTCAGGAATCGTGGGGCGGCCCTTGGGCCGCCCCCTTTGATTTGCCCTGATATTTTTGGATGGGTTTTTTCAAGTGGGTTTGCCAAGTGGGTTTGCCGGGTAGATTTTCCAGGCCATCTCCTTTGAGATGGTTTTATGGGGTGGGTCTGCCGGGCATATTCCCCTCATGGGGATTTTGCAGGTTGCATGCTGGCCGAAATCACGCCGTTCCGATTTGCAACAGTGTATCGCTGAGAAACTGGTAGGGCGGCAGATCCAGGTTCCTGGGGGCGGGGCCTTTCCTGACCCTTCCCGCCCCGTCATATACCGAGCCATGGCATGCGCAGTACCAGCCGTCCCAGTCACCCCGCAGGTCCCCGGGCTCCTGCCCACCGGGAATGCATCCCAGATGGGTGCATATGCCTATCTGCACCAGCCATTCGGCCCGCTGTACCCTTTCGGAATCAAGGGCCGGATCGATCAGGTCCGGATTGTTGTCATCGGCTATGGAGTTGGCAATCTGGCGTTCCGTTCTATGGTCGATGAAAATCGGTTTCTGGGCCCATTGCACGGTGATCCTGGCTCCCCTTGGAATGCTGGACAGGTCTACCTCTATTTTTGCCAGCGCCCTTACATCGGCTGCCGGGTTCATGGTATCGACTAGCGGCCATATGGAGCCTGCGGCGGCAACGGCTCCCAGGGTTCCCGTGGCAACATACAGGAAATCCCGGCGTTTTTTTCCGCTTGCGGTTAACTTGTCGCCACGTGGCGGCAGGTCTGCTGAAATATCAGACATCATGGTTCTCCTGTCTAATTGCATGACCTGCCCGATCAAGAGATGCTATTGTTTCTCCATGGTTCAGGCCACGTTGAACGAAAGGTCTGCGCTGCGGCCCAAGGGGTGGCTGCGCTCCCAGTCGGTTATGTAATCTCTTGTAAGGGGTGCCGCGTCGCGCTGCTTGGTTATCTGGATCTGGAACACCATGTGGTCCCCATAGCGAAATGCGGCCTCGCTGGCGGTCAGGTAATATTCCCACATGCGGCAGAATCGTTCGTCCATCATTTCCGCCACCTCGTCGCGCCGGGCCGCAAATCTCTCGCTCCATGCCTTAAGGGTATCCGCATAGTGCAGGCGCAGTATTTCTATGTCGTTTATCCAGAGGCCGGCCTTTTCGATTTCGGCAACGGTTTCTGAAAGGGCGGGGGAATATCCGCCGGGAAAGATGTATTTTCTTATGAAGGGTCCGGTGCTGGCCGGGGGCCCCGAGCGGCCGATCGAATGCAGTACAAAAATCCCGTCATCCTTGAGCAGGCGTTTTACGGCGGCGAAATATTGCGGATATTGC
>WFPQ01000199.1 GCA_015487515.1 Hyphomicrobiales bacterium
TGCAGGATCCGCTCCGGGATTTGTCATCAGCCCGTCCACTTCCTCGGAAACCAGGGCAATGGCGGCCGGACATGATGCCAGGTGATCAAGCACGATACGATTGGATATTATGTCCAGGTCCTTTTGTTCCTCTCCCTGCACGTTGGTGGCCCCGGCTGCTCCGGCCTGGCCATGCAGGGCGGCATTCCTGGCCACTCCGGCTATGTCGATACCGGCAGCGGCCATGGACAGAATGATTTCGGACAGGCCGCACCCGGCACCCTGCTCCTGCAACCAGGATGCCAGATCTGGCCTTTTGCCGTTAAATACTTCGCTCAAGTTACAATCGAGCCTTTCCGGGCAACCTTTTTCGAGCAGTCAGGCAGCTCTTGGACGCAATATTCCAGCCGCATAGCGATCGGCCATCTGGGACAGGCTGAGGGGCTTGATCCTGTCAGCCATGCCGGCACAGCCAAACAGTTCGTTGCGCTCTATGCAGAGCTCTACCACCCGCTGGCGTCCGGGTTTCAGAATGGCCCTGATATCGAAGGACGAACGGTTTTTCAACAGGAATTCACGCATGGAACCGCTAAGGGCCATCCTTATGTCGGTGTCGATATTCACCTTTCTGACCCCGCTTTTTATACCCCGCTGCACCTCTTCAAGGGGCACTCCGAAAGTCTGGGGAATATCACCGCCATTTTCGTTTATCAGGTCCTGCAAATACTGGGGAACCGTTGAGGCACCATGCATGACCAGGTGGGTGTCGGGCAGTTTTTCATTGATCTTTTCAATCACGTCCATGGCCAGGATGTCCCCGTTGGGGCGACGGGAAAACTTGTAGGCCCCGTGGGAAGTGCCACAGGCCACCGCAAGGGCGTCGACCTTGGTGGCGGCAACAAAATCATAGGCCTCGTCCGGGTCGGTCAGCAGCCTGTTGCGCTCCAGCATGCCTTCAAAACCGTGGCCATCCTCCTTTTCCCCGGTGCCGGTTTCAAGGGAACCAAGGACTCCCAGTTCCCCTTCCACGGAAATTCCACGGGCATGGGCAACCTCGACCACCGAAGAAGTCTCGGCAACGTTGTAATCATAATCGGAAGGAGTCTTTGCATCCGCTTCCAGGGAACCATCCATCATCACCGAGGTGAAGCCCAGGTCCATGGCTTCCATGCAGGTGCCAAGCTCGTTGCCATGGTCAAGGTGCATGCAGACCGGCAGGTGGGGATAGGTCTGGACCGCGGCCATGAACATGCCCTGAAGAAACCTGTCCCCCATATATTTGCGGGCCGTGCGCGAGGCCTGAAGCAGAACCGGAGAGTTGGTCCTGTCCGCGGCCTCCATGACCGCCTGCATGGTCTCAAGGTTTGTTATGTTGAAAGCGGGCATGCCATAACCGTTTTCCCCGGCATGGTCCAAAAGCTGGCGAAGGGTGATCAAAGCCATGTTTTTCTCCTGAAAGGTTTCAATTCAATCTACTGGTCAAATCTGTTTTCCGGTTTCGGTTTGCCGGTACTGGCCTGGCCGGCACCAGCATCCCACAATGCATGTTCATCACGGGGCGGACATCCATAACGGGTGCCATGGAACGGGCACACGGGCGGGCCGGACATCTGCAGCTTCCGGCCCCATGGCCGCAAGACAAACCGGCGCGAGACAACCGATGGAAAACGATCGTCCCAAAACCAGGCCAGAAGCCCCGTATTCCCAAAGCCCGGACTCCCAAAGCCCGGGTCCAGGGCCTAGGTTCCCGGGGCCGACGCCCCATTGGACCCGATGGCCTTCAGCTTTTCGTAATTGTCCTCAAACAGCTTCAGCAAATGGGCTGCCTGGTCCCTGTAGGCCTGCCTGTCCCGCCAGCTCTGCTCGGGATCGAGCAATCCTTCATCGATTCCGGCAATGGCAAGGGGAACCTTAAGACCGAAAACCGGATCGGTCCTGTATTCGGCATCATCAAGCTCTCCGCCAAGAGCCGCCTCCAGCATCCGGCGCGTGTCCTTCAGGGACATGCGCCTGCCATCCCCGTAGCCGCCCCCGGTCCAGCCCGTGTTCAGCAGCCAGCACCTCGCACCACTCTCCCCGAGCCTCCTGGCCAGAAGATCCCCGTAGACAAAGGGGTTGCGAGCCATGAAGGGAGCGCCAAAACAGGCGGAAAAGGTGGCCTGGGGTTCGGTGACGCCGCGCTCGGTGCCGGCAACCTTGGCCGTGTAGCCGGACAGGAAGTAATAGATTGCCTGCTCGCCGGTCAGCCTCGCTATCGGGGGCAGGACACCAAAGGCATCGGCGGTGAGCAATACCAGGTTTTTGGGAACGGGAGCGGTTCCGCTCTCGATACGGTTGGGAATTGCCGAAAGGGGGTAGGCGATGCGGGTATTCTCGGTAACGCTGGAATCGGAAAAATCAAGTTCGCCGGTAGCGGCATCAAGGGTGACGTTTTCAAGCACGGTGCCGGCCTGGCGGGTGGTGGCATATATTTCGGGCTCCCCCTCCTCGGTCAGGTTGATGGCCTTGGCATAACAGCCGCCCTCAAGATTGAAGATGCCATCCCTGGTCCAGCCGTGCTCATCATCACCGACAAGAGCCCGAACCGGAGAGGTGGAAAGGGTGGTCTTGCCAGTGCCGGAAAGGCCGAAGAACAGGGTCGTATCACCATCCCGCCCGACATTGGCCGAACAGTGCATGGGAAAGATATCGGCATCGGGGGCATGAAAGTTGAACAGGGAAAACACGGATTTCTTGATCTCCCCGGCATAGGCGGTACCGCATATCAGGACCATGTTGCGGGAAAAATCCAGCGCGATGCAGGTGCTGGTCCGGGTGCCGTGACGGGCCGGATCGGCCTGGAAGTCAGGCATGTGGACTATGGTGACATTGGCCGCAAAATCGTTCAGGTCGGCCTCGTCGGGACGCAGCAGGAGATGGCGGATGAACAGGGCATGCCAGCAACTCTCGGTGAACACTTCCACATCGTAGCGGTGTTTTGCATCGGCCCCAGCGAACAGCTGCTGCTGGTAGATGGTGCGGCCTATGGTATGTTCGAGCATGTCATTGAGCAACAGGTCGAATGAATCGGCACTCATGGAATTGGCATTGTCCCACCAGACGGTATCGGCAGTCTTTTGATCCATGACTATGTACTTGTCTCCGGCAGAACGGCCGGTGAACCTGCCGGTCGAGGCAACCAGGGCACCATCCCTGGTGGCAGTGACCTCGCCACGGCGCAGGGCGCGCCCGACCAGGGACTGGGTGACATCGTTAAGGTGAACCATGCGGGAATTGCGATATATGCGACTGCTCACGTCGGAATTGTCAAGGCGGTCATCCGACCCCTGCCCCTTCGTTGCCGGAACCGGAACCTGCTCGCTGCTAGCCACTTGCGAAATACTCATCATATTGCCTGTCATGAAAGTTTGATATTGCCTGTTATGAAAGGATTGGCACAGCCCGTGGCCAATCATCCGAAAAAACCTGCCGCCAAAAATTTCCTGTCCGAAAAATTCCTGTCCGTTACAATTCCGCCCCCTCCCGCCACCGCAAAACCACCGGGAACCGGCAAGGAACGTAATGCAAAACCATCTTGCCAGACCATGCCAAAAGCCTGGCCGCAGGTTTTGCATGCGTATGCATTAGAGGTTTTTGCATGCGTATGCAACAGCAAATTCAGGATCGCCAGACTTTTTTTCCGTCAATGGTAAATACCGAATGTTCGGGAAGGCGGGCCGAGCCGCGCAGAATCAGTTCTCCCCTGACCTCGCGGCGCATGGCACGGCGGCCGGGGTGGGCAATCTGCTGATCTATGATCTTTATGGCCTCCCTTGCAAGAGCGGCAGCAGGCTGGGAATAGGTGGTAAGGTCATAGGCCGAATGGGAGGCCTCGGGCACGTCATCGACACCGACTATGGAAATGTCCCCTGGTACCACAAGACCGAATTCGCGGCGAACAACGTCAAGGGCGGCAAAGGCCATGTAATCGGAGGCGCAGAATATGGCGTCCACGGGCCTGGAAGAACTCAGTATCTGACGGGTGGCGGCGGCGGCACCTTCAAAGGAATAATCACCAAATGCCACCTGCACTGGCGGAAAGCCCAATGATTTGAAATGAGAATCAAAGGCATGCAGACGAATCTGGCTGGTATTGGAATCCCTGGTACCGCCAATGAAGGCAAAGTTCTTGTGACCGCCGGCAATGAGAAACTGGGCAATCTGTTCGGCAGCCTTCTGATTCTCGCCCCTGACGGTGGAAATGCCGGAAATCTTGCTCTCCCGGTTGATCTGAACGATGGGAATGGCATTCTGACGACACTGGGTGGTCAGTTCGATGGAGGCGGTGGTGGCCGTGAGAATCAGGGCATCAACCTGGTAGCTCAAGACCCGTTCAAGCTCCGGATCGGCAGTGCCGTCATCCCTGTTGGTGAACAACAGAATGTGGCGGCCGGTATGGCGCAATTGCTCCGAAAGCTCCTTTACCACCTGGGCATAAAACGGATTTTGAAGATTGGATATGGCAAGGGCAACTATGTTGGAACGGCTCGTGGCAAGGGAACGGGCCATCAGGTTGGTCTTGTAACCAATCTCCTGGGCCGCCTGCAGAATCTTTTCCCTGGTATTCTTGGCAATGCTGGCACCAGGAGTGAAGGCGCGCGAAACCGCCGACTGGGAAACCCCGGCCAGCCTGGCAACATCAGTCTCGGTGGGTGCACGGCGCACCCGCACTTTTTTCTGCACGTATCTTCTTCCGACTTGTCAGATTCAGAAAAATCACCACTGGCAATGATAATTCATCAGCAAGAATTTTGCACGCAAAGCCGCAAATATATTGTGGAGCACCGCACGGCACATGTCCGGGAACAATTCGCTGCAATTGTCATGCAAACTTGATGCAATTTCAAAAAATACATCAGGTTCACTGACTGCGCACGTCTGAATATTCCTTGGTGTAGGGTTTCCCGAAAAACGTAACCCAGAAATAGTTAAGGGTGTATATTCCGGCTGTCCTGAAAATCCCCTCCTTTTCGAGCCGCCGGCCAGAAGTATACATGGGAAGACCAAAGGTCCACTTGACCTGGCCGACCTTGTGCAGGCGCGTGGCCACATCCGTATCCTCCCCATAAAAGGTAATGGAGCGGTCGTAACCGCCAACCCGGTTCCAGGCGCTGCGCCTTATCACGAAATTGCCCCCCTGGATCATGGAACCAACCCGGAAAACGAAACGGTTAAGAACATAAAGCAAAAAGGCCATGTAATAGAAAATGCGCACAAGAATGCGGTTGTACCAGGCCATGTCGTGGTAAACATAGGGACCGCTGAGAGCCACCAGGTCCGGATTTTTTTCAAAGGAGGTCAGAACCGTATCAATCCAGCCATCGGGCAACTGGGTATCGGCATCGATATTGGCCACGAGTTCGGCGCTGGAAGCCTCAAAACCGGCATGGCGGGCATGCACAAGACCCTTTTTGCCCTCGTAAACCACTGTAACTGCGGGAAAAGTCCTGGCAATCTGCGCCGTTTTATCACTGGAGGCA
>WFPQ01000200.1 GCA_015487515.1 Hyphomicrobiales bacterium
CCCGTATGATATCCTCGACCTTGTCGCGATATCTGGCAAGTGTCTCGTCGGTAACATAGAACGGATTGGCATATAGCTGAATTCCGGCATCCCACAATGTCATGTCGGTACGCTGGTCACCAAGCACCGAAAGCGCATTGATATTCGTGCTCCAGCCGGTCACCACGTCAACCTGCCCGGTCATGAGCATGGCCATGTCGGCGCCCATAACCGAAACTTCCACATCGTTTTCGGAAATACCATTCTTGGCCAGCAGCGCCCGCAGCAGAATGCGTGCCGTACCCTGAGTTGCAATCCTTTTGCCAATCAGATCCCCGGGCTCCCTGACCGGGTTATTCTTGAGGGAAAAGTACGTAAAAGGATGTTGCTGATATCCAGCCGCAATACATTTTATCGGAATTCCTGCTGCGCGTGCCAGCATGAGTGACGGGCTTGAAGAAAGCTGGCCGAGATTTGCACGCCCGGATGCAACGGATGCAACACCATCAATATTTGGCCCGCCGGCGATGATGTTCAGGCTCAAACCGGCATCCTCATAATATCCGAGCCTGTCGGCAGCAACCTCACCAAGAATGCCATTCGAGGCCAGCCAGCCCAGCTGCATGTTGACCTCATAGGTTCCTGAAGCAGCCACCTTGCCGATGCTTATCAAGGAGCCGGCCATAGCCGCGCCCGATGCTGCTCCAAGCCCCTTCAGAACGGAGCGCCTGCTGATAATCATGTTCTTTGAATCTGACATTTTTCCCTCCCATGGTTTTCACCGAAAAAGACCGGTCTTGCGCTGAATTTCAGCGCTTGTCTTGTTTTTCTAGCAGAAACCCGACTTTACACCCGGGCATAGTGCGTCTAAAAGTGTTAATTTTGCTCAATAGTGGTGCAATAATTGCACAACACGATAATTGCACAACACAGGGGAATTAACAGTGCACAACGCTTTTCTTTCATATCTGGATGAAGTTGCACGTCAGGGATCGATACGGAAGGCAGCGGGGGTTCTGAATGTTTCATCCACTTCGGTTAACAGAAAAATTCTGAGTGTGGAGGACAGCCTGGGCATCAGGCTGTTTGACAGGTCTGCAGAAGGCGTGGAACTGACAGCCGCCGGAAAGATTGTACTGGAGCACTGCCGCAAGACACTATATGACTTCAACGCCGTCAAGATGATAATCGATGACATCCGGGACTTAAGAACCGGTCATTTAAGTGTCATGACGCTGGATTCATTCACATTCAGCGTGCTTCCGAAAATTCTGGACAGGTTCAGCGAGAACTATCCGGGAATTTCCCTGTCGGTCAAGGCCTCGGTACCTGACATGATCACTGAAGCCGTAGCTTCGGGCGATGTCGATTTTGGTGTCAATTTTACAAAGGATTCGCACCCTGCGATCCGAATCATTCTCGAAAAATCAGCACCATTTGGAATAGTGATGCGCCCGGATCATCCGCTGGCAGAAAAAAACCTGATCAAAGTCGACGACCTGGCCGGATATCCCCTGGTGAGAACAGAGGATGCAAGAGGTCGAAATTCCATTCTGGACCAGGAAATGAAATCCGCAACGACAAAACTTGCAACCCATATCTACACCAATGCCCTGGCTATTGCCAAACAGGCCATATTCTCCAATCATGCCATAGGCATATATACAAAAATCGGTTTTCTTGAGGAGATAGAAAACCGTGAACTGGTTTTTGTTCCCCTGGCCCTGAAGAACCTTGGTGATTACAAGATCGGCCTTGTTACTTCTGCGTCCTCAAGCATCGACCCTGCCAAGCGCCTGTTCATTTCCACGGTGGAAAGAACCTTGAAAAACCTTAGGTTTGAACCTTAGGTTTGAACCTAAGGTTTGAACCTAAGGGACAGGAAAACCGGACGCATGAGGCACAACAGCAAGTCCTGCCAGGGACCGCCCGAGCAAGCAGGATCAGTCTCCATCCGCCACCCCCCTGGCCCGCAACCGTGCCCTGCGGGCGCGATAACTTGGCAGCAATACCAGGATTGCAGCAATCATTAACAGGCCCATGGTCATTGGCCTTTCAAAAATGAACCCGATCCCATCATATAACTGCATTGCACGCGAAAAATTATCCTCCAGCATCGAGCCAAGAATGAAGCCTATCAACAGCGGTGCCAGCGGATAATCGGCAAAACGCAGGATGGTCGCAACAACCCCAAAACCCACCAGAATGAGCAATTCGGTGGCATTGTTCTGGCCGATATAGGCCCCCATCATGGTAAAAAACAGGATAAACGGAATCAGATAGGTGCGCGGAACTGCCAGAATCCTGGCAATATAGGGGATCAGAGGCAGGTTCAGAATCAGCAGCGCCACATTGCCGATATACATGGAAATGATCACCGACCAGAAAATTTCCGGCTGATCAACCATCAGGCGCGGGCCGGGCGAAACATTGAGGGCAATCAGCGCACCAAGCAGTATGGCCGTTGTACCTGAGCCCGGAATACCAAGGGTCAAAAGCGGCACGAATGAGCCGGTACAGGCCGCATTGTTGGCGGCCTCGGGGGCGGCAAGACCCTTGACTGAACCCTTGCCAAACTCCTCCTGTTCACCCTTGGGTGCAATGTTGCGCTCCACCGCATAACCCAGAAATGATGCAATGGTTGCCCCGGCACCGGGCAGCACCCCTATCAGGAATCCCTGAATCGATTGACGGCCAATGACCGGCGCAATCTGATGCGCCTCATTTCGGGAAATACGCAAATCCCTGATCTTTGCGCCGGCTTCATTTTTTGAGCGCTTGGGATCCAGCACCAGATAGATCGCTTCGGGCAGAGCAAACATCGCCATGGCCAAGGTAATGAAACCAAAACCCGACTGCAAATCCATGATCCCCATGGTAAAGCGGGGCATGTTGAACAGAGCCCCTTCGCCAACGGTTGCCATCATCAGTCCCAGAACGGTCATAAGCAATGCCTTGGCCACCTTGCCGGTGCCGGCAAATGCGGCAATCGCCGAAAGGCCCACCACCATCAGGGCAAAATATTCCGCCGAGTGGAACAACAGGGCAACCGAAGCCAGCATGGGCGCAAAGACCATCAGCAGGATGGCTCCGATGGTACCGCCGGCAAAGGAGGCAATTGCCGCCACGGTCAGGGCCTTGCCGGCCTTGCCTTTTCTTGCCAGCGGGTAACCGTCAAAACTGCTTGCAACGGTGGATGCAACCCCCGGAGCATTGATAAGGATCGAAGAAGTAGAACCTCCAAAAATCGCCCCATAATATACTCCGGCAAGCAGGATCAGCGCCGCCGAAGGGTCACCAATCGATATGGCCACCGGAATCATTATGGCAATGATCGACATCGGCCCCAGGCCCGGCAACATTCCGATGAAGGTACCGATCAGAACACCACCGAGAACCATTGCGATATTGGTAAAGGACAGGGCCGTTGTCAGGCCAATCACAATACCTTCGAACATGATGAACTCCTATCCCAGAAAAAACGGCCAGGGGCGCAAGAATATTCCCAGCACCACCTGTACCAGGTACCAGACAAAAACGGCGGCAAACAAAGATACCGGCACAAGAATCTTGTAATTGCGCTCCCCAAGAACGATTGCTCCAACTAACAGAAACAGCACCGTTGACGGCAAAAATCCCGCAGGGCGCAACAGCAAAGCATAAGCAACCATCATGGCCAGCAGGCCCAGGGCCTGGCCGATTTTATATTGCCCCAGACGCCGGTAATCGATCTCGCCTTCCCTGGGGCCACCGGAGCCCTTTTCAATGCCAAGCAATATAATCAGCGAAATGATGATGGCCATCACAGACAATATCCTGGGAAAGGTACTGGGCCAGATCGGATTGTTTCGCATGAAGGGAGGCAGGGCTGCATCCATGGTAAAAAAGGCCGTGTAGCCGTAGGCCATGCCTATCAACAATACGCCCAGTGCAATCCAGCGATCCAGTGACATCTAATTACCCCCTGTAATTCTCCCCTCAAGGCACGTGCCCGGACAAACCGGGCACGTATCATCTTGGATCAAGATAAGGGCTTAAAGAAAACCCAGTTCTTTCATAAGGTCACCGATAACCTTTTCCTGATCTTCAAGGAAAGTGCGGAAATCCTCTCCCGAATTGTAGATGTTAACCCAGCCGTTGCGGGCACGCACGGCTTCCCATTCTTCCGTGTCGTACATCTTGGCAAAGACTTCCTGGTAAGCTGCCAGCTTTTCAGCCGGCAGGCCGGGAGCTGCAAAAAAGCCGCGCCAGTTGACAAATGTCATGTCTATACCCTGCTCCTTCATGGTCTTTGCATCGGCAAATGCATCAACCCGCTCATCAGAGGTTACACCTATTATTTTGACTTCACCGGCATTGGCCAGGTCAACGGCCTCAGAAAACCCGGTGGAAAGAGCCTTGATTTCACCGGAAAGCAGAGCGGCCATGGCCTTGCCGCCCGCATCATAGGGAATGTATTTGACCGCTGTCGGGTCTTCACCCGCTGCCTGCATTACCATGGCTGCTACCAGGTGATCCATACCGCCGGGCACCGAACCGCCACCTATGGCCGTCCCACTCATATCAGCCTTGTAGGCTGCTACAAGGTCAGCCATGGAATTGATCGGACTGTCCTTGGCCACAACCATTGCCGCATAATCACCGATAGTTCCGGCAACCAGTGTCAAGTCACTGAAATTATACGGAAACACCCCGGTCAGGGAGCGGATCACGATCGGAGTGGAATTGACCATTAACGTGTCGTACTGGCTTTCGGCATTTTCAATCAGGAACCCGATTGCCTTGCCGCCGCCGCCGCCGGACATGTTTTCATAACTGGCGCTGCCGATCAGGCCCGATGCCGTCAGCGCCTCACCCGTACCGCGGGCGGTGCCGTCCCAGCCGCCACCGGCGCCGCCCGGAATCAGAAAATGTATGCTTTCCAGAACCTGATTGCCGCTGGAAAAAGCCGGAGCAGAAAATGAAAACGTGGCCGCAACAGCAGCCAGCATCACCCGGCTGGTCAAGTTAAAAATCTTCATGATATCCTCCCATTTGACAACGTCACCATCTGACGCCCATGCTCAAAAAGAGCACCACAACCTGACACCCACCTGTCATGGCCAAGAAAAGGTTGAACAAAAATGCGATTTCTGCTGGTGGAGGACAATCAAAACCTTGCAATGGCGGTAGTTAACCGCCTGTCCATGGATGGACATGTTGTAGATCATGCCCCCGATATTACAACGGCCGAAAACTATATCTCGACCACCACCTTTGATCTGATTTTACTGGATATCATGTTACCCGACGGGGATGGGCGCAGCTTTTTGAAACAGCACAGAAAGCAACAGAACAAAACTCCTGTCATTGTCCTGACTGCACGATCAGAAATTTCTGACCGGGTGGGAATGCTGGATCTGGGGGCAGATGATTACATTACCAAACCGTTTGATTTCAGCGAACTCGAGGCCCGATGCCGTGCCGTGATGCGCCGCCGCTCCGGTAGTGGCACCAACACCAAAAACATCGGCAATCTTATATTTGACCCCCTGGCCGGCACCCTCAGGGTAGGGGAAAAAACCATAACTCTTCGCAACAAGGAACTTCGCCTGCTAGAAATATTGTTTGATGCCCCGGAAATGATTTTTTCCAAACCCAAACTGGTCGACCGGCTGTTTCCCTATGATGAGGACGTTTCAGAAAACGCCATAGAAGTTTACGTGGCACGCCTGCGCAAGCACCTGGACGGTTCGCCCGTGCAAATCACCACGGTTCGCGGGCTGGGATACCGACTGTCATTACCATGAGCACCACGTTAAATTCCAGCTATTCGATCAAGCGCCGCCTTAGCCTGCAACTGGTAGGCAGTGCTGCTATTCTGGCGATCATACTGTTTGTGCTTGTGCTGAATTTTGCCCGCCAGGTTTCGGAACAATCCCAGGACAATATCCTTATGGCCTCGGCCACATCAATTCTTGATTCAACCAGCATACGCTCCGGCGAAATATCGGTTGACATTCCCTATGCGGCGCTTTCCATGTTGGGCAATGTCAGCGAAGACCGGGTATTCTACCGCATAGAAGCCGGCAATGAATTCCTGACGGGTTATTCCGATCTGCCACGGATTCCTCTACAGGGACGTGAACAGGAACGCAGCTTTGTCACTGCCGATTACAAGAATGATTCCATCCGCATGGTTAGTGCCACAAGGCAATTGTCGGTGGAGGGGGAACCGATAAAAATCACGGTTTCGGTTGCCCAGACCCGCAATGGACAAAGAGAAACCCTGGCCCGGATTTCCAGAACTGCGCTTTTTCTGGGCCTGGGTTTCTTCATCATATCAGCAGCTCTGGCAATGTTTACGGCCCAGTCCAGCGTTCGCCCCCTTCACCAATTGGCTGCATCAGTTTCACGACGCGGTCCAAAGGATCTGCGACCGGTACAATCGCCGGTCCCAGCCGAAATGATACCACTGGTAATATCCCTCAACAGCTTTATTGCACGCCTGAAAACCTCCCTGGCCCGTTCCGAGGATTTCATTGCTGAAGCGGCCCACCGGGTACGCACTCCACTGGCGACTGTCCGCGTACAGGCAGAGGTGATTTTAAGGAAGATTGAAAAACGGCAAAATCGCAAAGCCCTGAAGGAAATGATCCGCACCATTGATGAAAGCTCGCGGGCGGCCGGACAATTGCTGGACCATGCCATGGTGACATTTCGCACCGATCACCTGGAACGCAAAAACTTTGACCTGGCCGACCTGGTCCTGGATTCAGTCGAAAGAATGCGCCCGATAGCCGGTATGCGTGATATCGAGATTGTCATGACTGCCTGTGATCACGGCCAAATATCGGGCGATCCAATTTTGATCCAGAGCGCGGTGCAGAATGTTCTGGACAATGCGATCAAATATTCCCCTCCCGACCAGAGCATTTCCATCAGTGTAAAGCGCTGCAATGCAAGAATCAGCGTGCAAATTTCAGACCGGGGGCCGGGCTTTGATGACAATGACAACTCCCGCCTGACTGACAGATTCGTACGGGGTGAAAATGCCGCAGACACCGTCGGCTCAGGTCTTGGCCTGACTATCGCCAAGGAAGTTGCCCAGGCCCATGGGGGCGATCTGACCCTGAAAAACCAGCAACAAGGAAATGGTGCATGCGTTTCGCTTTATTTTCCCTTTTAGGGATGCTGACTGCAATAATCACATCCGTTTCTCTGGCAGCAGAAGGATTTGAAATAGAAAGCATCACCCTTTATCCAGTTGATCAGCCCATCCGGCAGATCAAGATCATCTCCACTGCCGATACCGAACTTTTTGCACCGTTGGTGTTGGCTTTTCAACAGAAGAACCCGCAAATAGAAGTTGAATATACCACCGTCAGCAGTTCCCAGCTAATGCAGGCGATAAGCGTTGAGGGCGCTCCCTTTGATGTGGCAATTTCTTCTGCAATGGATTTGCAGACCAAGCTGGCCAATGATGGGTTTACCCAGTCCTACCGCTCGGACGCAACCGACATGTTGCCTGAATGGGGGCGCTGGCGCGACCATGTATTTTCCTTTACCCAGGAAGCTGCAGCCATCGTTATCTCCCCTGATGCATTTGATGGATTGCAGATACCAAGAACCCGACAGGACCTGATTACGGTCTTGCGCAACAATCCGGCCCGCTTCAAGGGAAAGGTCGGCACCTATGATGTGCGCAGCAGTGGACTGGGATATTTGTTCGCCACCCAGGATGCGCGCACCTCCGAGACCTTCTGGCGCCTGAGTGAGGTCATGGGCTCCCTTGGAACACAGCTTTATTGCTGCTCGAGCGAAATGATCGAAGATGTTGCCGCTGGCAAAATCGCCGTGGCCTATAACGTACTTGGCAGCTATGCGCTGGCACGAAAAGACCTGGCAGACAAAATTACGATCATATCTCCAGCAGACTTTACGACATTGATGCTGCGCACAGCAATAATTCCGGCCAATGCGCAAAACCCTGACCTGGCGGGCAAGTTCATTGATCATCTGATTGTTTCTGCATGGACCGAGGCGGGAGAGCCATATTACCCGTTTCCCGAATTGACCAGTGATACCGGCGCAACCACATTGCGCCCGATCCGGCTGGGGCCAGGGTTGCTGGTATTTCTGGACGGCCTCAAGCGGCAGCGATTTCTGCAGGAATGGGAAGCGGCGGTATTGCGTTAGAGCTTGCCTTATGCCTGTTGCTGAGCACCGGGACCAGAGCAGAAACCGTTGAATTTACGCCCGTATCCTGACATGGAATTCCTTGCCTGGAATCTCTTGCCTGGAATCTCTTGCCCGCCTGTGATGAAGCCCGGACAAGACCTGGATCAAATGTTCAGGATTTTGCAACGCGACGGGCTCTTTGCCCATCGGTCAAAAGATGATTTCTCCATTAATTCCGGGTCATTCATGATCATTTGCCGGACACCGGGCATATCAGGGGATGGCAAACTGTTCCGGTTCCACGGCCTTTTGCAGCAAGGTTACTGACTGTTCTTCAGGAAAACCGGAGAGTGGCGCGCCTTGAAGTATGCACTTTGAACGCGCCAGCGAGCTTTGACGCGAGCCGCCGGTCGTCCGGCGCCCCATCGGAGCATGAGCAAGGCGAATTGGCGCGAGATATGAAAATGGCGCGCCCAATCGGACAAAGTCCGAACTTATCAAAAAACCGGGTGCGGTGTTCGAACGAAGCAAGAATGGTGCGCTCGGGAAGATTCGAACTCCCGACCCCTAGATTC
>WFPQ01000201.1 GCA_015487515.1 Hyphomicrobiales bacterium
GTTATTGGCATGTCGGCCAGGCCGCGATCGGTAACCAGCAGCGGCCTGCTGATATTGCCCTGTTCACATGCCTTTCCGATTTCGCTTATGCGCCCTGCGCCGAATTTTATGGTTGTTGGATAGGACCAGTTTCCGACAAGTTTCATTTTGCAAGCGACCTTTGTTCAAAGTTTTTTCAGGTGATAGGATTTTGGCCGGGTCAGGTTGTGATAGCCGATCTGGGAAAGGGCGCCGCCCCTTCCAGTGTTCTTGCATCCCGTCCAGCACAGGCCCGGATCCAGATAATCGGCCCGGTTCATGAATATGGTTCCGGTTTCTATCTGGCGGCCTATTCGTGCAGCCCTTTCCGTATCACTGGTCCACAGGGATGCGGTAAGGCCGAATTCGCTGTCATTCATCAGTTCTATGGCCTCTTCATCCGAATTCACCTTCATAATGCCGACCACCGGGCCAAAGCTTTCATCTTTCATCACCCGCATGTCATGGTTCACATTGCTCAATATCTGTGGTGACAGATAGGTGCCCCCGTCATCCTCGGCAAAGGTTTCGATATGGGCCGTTGCTCCCATTTCCAGGGCCTGTGAAATTTGCGCCCGCACCTCGTCGGCAAAGCGCCTGGAGGCCATTGGCCCCAGGGTGGTCTGGGGGTCCAGGGGATTGCCGAGCCTGTAGGCTGAAACGGTTTTTACTGCTTTTTCAAGGAAATCATCGTAAAGGGACGCGGTTACATATATGCGCTCGATTCCGCAGCAGCACTGGCCCGAATTGAACATTGCCCCGTCAATCAGGGTTTCCACCGCCGCATCAAGGTTTGCATCTTCCATCACGTAGCCCGGGTCTTTTCCCCCCAGTTCCAGCCCCAGCGAGGTGAAGGTTCCCGCCGCCGCCTTTTCCATGGCAACACCACCATTGACCGAACCGGTAAAGTTGACGAAGCCAAAACTTCTGGCTGCGATCAGCGCCGAGGTGGTTGGGTGATCCAGGAACAGGTTCTGAAATATGCCGGCCGGGATTCCCGCTTCAACGAATGCCCGTTCCATGCGCTCTCCCACCAGCAGGGTCTGGGTGGCATGTTTCAGCAACACCCCGTTTCCCGCAATCAGGGCCGGGGCCACGGTGTTGATTGCAGTCATGTAGGGATAGTTCCACGGGGCTATCACCAGCACCAGCCCGTGGGGTTCGCGTTCTATCCTGCGTTCGAACTCCCCGCTTTCCTCCACGATGATCGGTTTCAGGGCTTCCCTGGCGATTTTGGCCATGTAGCTGGCCCTTTCTTCAAAGCCGCCAAATTCCCCTCCATATCTTACGGGCCTTCCCATCTGCCAGGCCAGTTCGGGAACGATTTCATCGTTCATTTCCCCGATTCTTGCCACCCCGGCCATCACCAGCCTGATCCGCTCCGTTATCGGCCGCCTGCTCCATTCCTTCTGGGCCTGCCTGGCCCGCTCTATTGCCTTTCCTGCTTCTTCGGGGCTTGCAACCGGGCGTTCGGCATAGACCGATCCGTCTATGGGTGAGATGCATTTCAGTGTTTTCGTCATTTTTCAGATCCGTTCAGGCCCGTTCGAATCCCCGGGCTATTTCATAGGTGGTTACCACGCGGGCAAATTCTTCCTGCTCCCAGGTGGCGGCCCTGTAATAATGGTCCACCACCTCGTCGCCAAATGCCTCGCGCAGCATTGCCGATCCCTTGAGGGCTTCGCCCGCATCACGCAGGTTGGAGGGGATCTGGTCAATGGCCTTCCTGTCATAGGCATTCCCCTTGAGGGGAGGGCCCAGTTCCAGCTTTTCCTCAATGCCCTTCAGGCCCGCTGCCAGTTGCGCGGCCATGGCCAGGTAGGGGTTCATGTCGGATCCTCCAATTCGGCATTCCACTCTTACGGCTTTGGTGTTTTCTCCGCAAAGGCGAAATCCGGCCGTGCGGTTGTCCACCGACCAGGCGGTTCCGGTTGGGGCAAAGGTGCCCTTTTGAAAACGCTTGTAGCTGTTGATGTAGGGGGCCAGGAAATAGGTGTATTCCGGGGCATATTTTATCAGCCCTGCCATGTATTGGCGCATCAGTTCCGACATGCCGTGGGGCTTGTTCCGGTCATGGAATGCGGGTTCGTCATCCTTCCACAGGGATTGATGTACATGGGACGAACTGCCCACCCTGTTGGCGTCCCATTTTGGCATGAAGGTTGCGGCGCGGCCATTCTGCCAGGCTATTTCCTTGACCGCATGCTTGGCTATGGTGTGATGATCGGCGCAATTTAGCGGCGTGTCATATCTTATGTTCAGCTCTTCCTGCCCGGCTTCGGCTTCGCCCTTGGTATTTTCCACCGGAATGCCCGCTGCAAACAGATGATTGCGTATCGGGCGCATTATGTTTTCTTCCTTGGTGGTCTGCAATATGTGATAGTCCTCGTTATAGGCACTGATCGGCTGCAGGTTGCAAAATCCCTCGGCCCGGATTTCGTCCAGGCTCTTTTCGAACAGAAAGAATTCCAGTTCGCTGGCCATCATGGCCCCCATTCCCATGCCCTTGAGCCGCTCGACCTGTTTTTTGAGTACTGCCCGGGGAGAATGGGTCACTTCATCATGGGTGTCGTGATCGAGCACGTCACAAAGGACCATGGCGGTTCCTTCCAGCCATGGCACTTTTCTCATGGTGCCAAGGTCCGGTTTCATTATGTAGTCGCCATATCCTTCTTCCCAGCTCGAGGAGGCATAACCATCCGGGGTTTCCATTTCCAGGTCGGTCGCCAGCAGGTAGTTGCAGCAGTGGGTTTCCTCATGGGCGCTGTCGATGAAATGCTGCGCGTGAAAACGTTTTCCCATCAGCCGGCCCTGCATATCCACGATGCAGGCCAGAACGGTATCGGTTTCCCCGTTGGCGACGTTTTTCTTCAATTGTTCAAAGGACAGGTTTGCAGGCATGATGGTTGTTTCCTTCTCAAGATTCTGCCCCGGTCTTGCCGGGGCAGATTCCTCCGGTCAGGCTGTTCGTGACGGGCCGTTTCCACGCAAGGAACAGCAGTCTGTTCCGCCCCGCCTTTCGGGCGGGGCGGACATTTGTCAACTGTAGCGGTAGGGCCGCCCGGCCTTGACCATGGTTTCATTGTAGTCCTTGAA
>WFPQ01000202.1 GCA_015487515.1 Hyphomicrobiales bacterium
GCTTTGTTCCCGAACTGTTTTTGCGCATCGACTGGATACAGATGGTGCTGGGATGGGTTTTTGCCGTGCTTTTTATATATGTGGCCAGTCAATACCGGCGCCGCAGCATGGTTTGTTAAAAGGGCCGGAAAGACCGGCATTCAGGGCAAAAAACCTTCCTCAAAAATGAACATTATCTGAATGCCGGGCTCAGCAAGGGTTCAATTCCCGTTTTCTAAAAAGGGTTAAATCAGGAAAATCCAGACTCAGGAAAATCCAGACCTGCAAACCCTGACCCTTGAGGAATTGGGACCATGAAAGCAAATTTGAAAAATCTGATCGTGGCAATCGCCACCGGCCTGGTGATAATCGGGGCCGCTGCCTTTTCCATAAGCCCTGCAATGGCCCATGGGCAGGACAGCATCGGTTATGATGTGGGCGTGGCCGGCCAGGTGGTGAATGTCGCCTACTGGGACAAGCTCAACGTTCGCAAATGGCCTGCCTCCTATTCGCAAAAGATCGGTGAATTTGCCCCGGACACCATAGTTTACATAGAGCGTTGCATAAAACGGCCCCACGTATCGGACTGGTGCAAGGTTGGTCGTGACAATGTCTATGGCTGGGTCAATTCCAGATATCTTGCGATCATCGGGCAGAATTGAACTTGTCCCCGTCCCTGCGGCAACGGCTAATATTACCAATGGCGCAAGCTTGTTATGCCTTTTCCTTTCCTCCCGCCGCCTCCAAAGGGCATTGACTTTGCTCCGCTTTTGTTTTCCCTGTCAGGAAAATGCAAAGCGGAGTTTTTTTTATGGCTTCCAATCCTGTTCTTGCCCGCCTGATGCGCAATGGCCTGGTGGAAAATTCCCACCATGGAAGTTTTTGCTTAAGCGATGACAGGGGCAATGTAATTGCCGCAGGGGGGGACGTGGAGCGCCGCATCTTTCCCCGTTCCGCCATCAAGTCCATGCAGGCCCTGGCCCTGTTTTCTTCCGGTGCGGTTGAAAGGTTTGGCCTTGATGCAAGGGATATTGCGATTGCCTCGGCCTCTCATCACGGAGAGCCGGCCCATGTGGAGGCCGCAAGGGCATTGCTTGCAAAAACCGGCTGCACCGAAGACGATCTGCGATGCGGAGCCCATGCTCCGACCAACCGGGATGCCAGGAACGATCTTTTTGCCTCTGGCCTGAAGCCTTCTCCCATTCACAACAACTGTTCCGGCAAACATGCCGGCATGCTGGCCGTGGCCAGGGCTCTTGGTGTACCAGTACGGGGATATTGGCAGGTCGATCACCCGGTGCAGCAACTGGTCAAATCTCACGTTCAAAGACTGATCGGCCAGCAATTGCTTCCCGGTCATTGCGCCATTGATGGCTGTTCCATTCCAACCTATGCCGCCCCCCTCAAGAGTTTTGCCCTTGGCTTTGCCCGCATGGCTAGCGGGGCGGACATCGACAGGGAGGACAGGAAAGCCAGCCAGGCCATATTTGATGCGATGCTGAAGAATCCCTTTCTTGTTGGCGGTACCGGATCATTTGACAGTGATGCCATGGCGATGTTCGCAGGGAAGCTGGTTTGCAAGATCGGCGCCGAAGGGGTCTATTGTGGTCTGTTGCCCCGCAGGGGGCTTGGTTTTGCCCTCAAGTGCGGGGACGGCAACATGCTGGCCGCCCGGGTAATGGTTGCGGCCATGCTGAGCGAACATGCAGAACCTGATGCCGATCAGAAGGATTTTTTGCAGAAAAATCAGTCAGTTGCCGTTAAAAACTGGCGTGGCCTTGAAGTGGCGTCCATGGTCTCGGTTTCTGGGGATTCCGGTTGCTGACCTAGATCTGACTGACCAGATTGCCGGATACGTAAACATTGGCAAAGCGTTCCGCCTCTGCTGCCAGGTCGGCGCTGATAATTTCCTGCCATGCCATGCCGGCAATTGCCGCATTGGCGGCTGCCACTATCATGTTGCCGCTGATTTTTACCGTTCCTGCTCCCGGAGCCACGCTGTCCGCGATACCGATACTGGTCTGCTGAACGATATTGTTTGAAACGATGACATTGCGCAAAAACGGCCCCCAGCCGGCCGCGATGCCGGTTCCGGGCACGTTTTCGACCAGGTTGGAAACTATCGCCGTATCCGCCTCGGCAAAGATTCCTACCGGAACCGTGTCGGGATTCGTTGCAGAAAACGGGGTGATGTTGCGCACGATATTGTTCGAGCAGATTGCCATTCGCCCCCCGACATCGAGATTGGCCATGGAAATTCCCATGGCCGCATTGTCAACGATGTTTCCGGAAATTACCGAGCCCGAGAATGCAAATTCCGAGAATATGGCGACCTCTCCACTGCTGTTGCACTGGTTGGCATTTATGATGGTATTGTTGGTGGAATTGGCCCGAATGGCCGAAAAGGCACAATTGCTTATGCCATTGCTGGCTACCACCACCTCGTCGGCCCTGAATATGTTTATGCCGTTTCCATTCTGCCCGTTGCCCGACTGGGATCCGATGTTTGCAATCTGGTTGTTGGTTGCAATGGTGCCGTCGAAACCGTTCTGATCACGCCAGATTCTGATGCCTCCATTGGCGCAGTCATTTATCTTGTTGAAGGAAATCTGCATGGAATCATTGTTCTGGCAGTGGATTGCGCTTTGGGCAAGGTTTCGGAAATCGCATTGCATGATCCGTCCGGAGCAGGACCGCAGCCATATTCCATTGCCCGGGCTTTCTTCTATCAGGCAATCCGAGATATCCAGGTTCCGGCAGTTTTCAAGGTCCAGCAGATTTTCCCTGGTTCCCGTTCCCCCCATCCTGCTTCCCCTAAGGGTCATGTTCTCAAGGGAAATGTTTTTTTTGTCCCTGGCAACAAATATGCCTTTTCCCCCGGGGGAATATAGAATCGTTGCCCTTCCAGTTCCTCTTACAGAGCAGTTCTGCGGCAGGTTCACCCCGCTCAAGACCAGTCGCCCGGCCGGAAGTTGCAGTATCATCGAGGAAGAAGCGGCAAGATCAAGCGCCGACTGCAGTATTTCGGTCTGGTCATCGGGGCTGTTGGCAACTATGCCAAGTTCCTGTCCATAGACGATTGCAGCCATGGCCTGAGCCTTGGCTGCAATCGGCAACACGGCCCCGCTGGCGCCCATTCCCTGTAAAAACCTGCGTCTTAGCATGTGTGTCCTGTAAAAACGTTCTGTCACCCATTTTAGACAAGCTGCCCAAAAAAGCCACAGCAAGGCCTTCAGATTGGTGAATCATGATTTGCGCCGGCCGGGTTTTCGGGCGGGCAGGGCAGGTGAGGTGCGGATGGGGGGTTTGCCGGACTTATTGCCGTGATTTTTTTGAAATTCTTACCGCCGTTCCGGTTGCGCTAACCAGTATCATGGCCCCGCGTCCCCCTATGGTTTCATAATCGAACGAGATCCCGATCACCCCGTTGGCCCCCAGAATCTGGGCCCTGTCCGAAATTTCGGCCAGCGTGCTTTGCCTTGCATCGCCCAGCACTTCCTCATAGGTTCCCGAACGTCCCCCCACATAATCGGTGACCGTGGCCATTATGTCGCGAATGACATTGGCCCCCGAAATGGTTTCCCCGGTAACTATTCCCAGATATTCCTCGATGGCGTATCCCTCAAGGGTTTCGGTAGTGGTTATAAGCATGTGCCCTGTGCTCCGTTCGTGCCCCGATACATAAGACAGATTTTGCCCCGTTCCAAGGCCGCACCCGATTTCATTTCATTTGCAGTGCGGCGGATTCCGGAAGTATTTTGCCTTTCAGTTCTGGTTTTTCTCGTTATTGGCGGGTTTTGCCGTTACTGTTGCGATTTGTCCCTTGAAATAGTTATAAGCAAAAACAGCCTTTGGAGAATTTGTTCATGTTGCAGGATGACAGCGTCTATCTGGGCACCAGCACCAGGCCCGAATACCTGGCCCTTGAATATGCCAACCGCCACGGATTGATCACCGGGGCCACCGGCACCGGCAAGACCATCAGCCTGCAGATATTGGCCGAGGGTTTTTCACGTGCCGGGGTTCCGGTTTTCTGCGCCGATGTCAAGGGAGACCTTTCGGGGCTTTCCGCCATGGGAGAGCCGAAGGATTTTCTTTCCAGGCGTGCCGATCTGATCGGTTTTTCCGATTACCGGCATGACAGTTTCCCGACTATTTTCTGGGATCTTTTCGGCCGTCAGGGCCATCCGATACGCACCACGGTCTCGGAAATGGGGCCCTTGCTGTTTTCACGCATGCTAGATCTTAATCCCACCCAGGAAGGGGTGCTTAACATTGCCTTCAAGATCGCCGATGACGAGGGGCTGCTCTTGCTCGATCTCAAGGATCTGAGGGCCCTGCTGGTTGAAGTAGGCAACAGGTCAAAGGAAATTTCCCTGACCTACGGCAATGTTTCAAGAGCTTCCATAGGCGCCATTCAGCGCGCTCTGCTCGTGCTGGAACAGCAGGATGCCGACCTGTTTTTTGGCGAGCAGGCCCTGGATATAAAGGACCTGATGCGGATCGACAGGGATGGCAGGGGTTACATTTCAATTCTGGCTGCCGATGAACTGATGATGTCTCCGCAACTTTATTCCACCTTTTTGCTCTGGCTGCTTTCAGAACTGTTCGAGGAGCTTCCCGAGGTCGGCAACCCTGACAAGCCCAGGCTGGTATTCTTTTTTGACGAAGCCCACCTGCTGTTCAACGAGGCTCCCAGGGTCCTTTTGCGCAAGGTCGAGCAGGTGGTAAAGCTGGTGCGTTCGAAAGGGGTCGGGGTTTATTTCGTCACCCAGAATCCTGCAGATGTCCCGGATACGGTTCTTGCCCAGCTGGGCAACCGCATCCAGCATGCCCTGCGGGCCTATACCCCTCGGGAGCAGAGGGCGGTGCGGGTTGCTGCCGAAACTTTTCGTCCGAACCCGGATTTTGACACTACCGAGGTCATAACCCGGCTGGGGGTGGGCGAAGCTCTTGTTTCAACCCTTGAGGCAAAGGGGGTTCCATCTGTGGTTGGCAAGACCATGATGCGCCCTCCCTCTTCGCGCATGGGTCCGGTATCTGCTGCCGAAAGAAAAAGGACCATGCAGGACAGTCCGGTACTTGGCATTTACGATGATATCGTGGACCGCCAGTCCGCTTTTGAGGTTTTAAAGCAAAGGGCCAGCGATCAGCGGGCAACGGAACAGCAGAAACGGCCCGTTCCCTCCAACAACCGGCGCTCGGGCCGTCAGAGCATAACCGAAACCGCGGTCAAGCAACTGGCCCGGACCATGGCCCGCCAGCTTGGCAACAACCTGGTCAGGGGAATCCTGGGAAGTCTGCGCCGTGGCCGCTGAAACGGTAAAAGGCCCGGGCGCAGACGCCGTGGATGACCGGGTGAGTCTGGTTATATTTGCCAGCGATCGGGGGCCCGGGGATGCCGAACGCACCGCCATCATGTCCCAGGCCGGCAACCTGCTGGCAAGAAACGGGGCAAGGATTGTCTGCCTGGCCGAGGATGGAGTGTTTCCGCTGGCCCTGCTCACCACCGCCCATCTGGCCGGGGCCGATATCGAACTGGTCTGTGACCGGGAAACCGAGCTTCCTCCCGTTCTCGGGGACATTGAAAAGACCATAATCGAGAATGGCAAGGCCCGCTATGAGACTCTGGCAGAAAAGGCCGACTGTCTTGTTGGCCTGCCCGGATCACTGGCCAGCGTCAGCAGCCTTTTTCTGACCATTGCCGAATTGGAAACCGTCAGGCCCATGGTGTTTTTGAACAGGAATCGGGCCTACGAGATCATTCGCGGATTTTCCAGCGACGTTTTCTTTCACAGTTTCCAAAAGGCCCACCGTAATGTGCAATTTGTCGAAACCGTTGAAGA
>WFPQ01000203.1 GCA_015487515.1 Hyphomicrobiales bacterium
GTCCGGTAGTTTCCTGGTGAAACCGGTCGGGTTCACCAGCATGGGATGCGACAAATCGCCCCGGAAGGGAATGAAAAAACCAGCCGGCTACAGGATTGAAAAACAACCGGATTCCAACCAAAAACTTGAACGATTCTAAATTATCGTCAGCAAATAATCCATTGTTTTTCAAACACTTATTGACTATCAGGCAAGATAGCTTCAAAAAGACCCTGCTTGCTTGGGACCTTTAATCCCATGGAAACAGGAGAATTTGATGAAAAGCACTTTCAAAGCGGCGGCCATTGCCGCCATGCTGGGAATACCGGCAATCACCGCCAGTCCAGCTCTGGCAAACAGCAACCAGGTCAATATCTATTCCTACCGCCAACCCGAACTGATTGCCCCGGTACTGGATGCATTCACCGAGGAAACCGGCATTGAAACCCGGGTTCTGAACCTGAAGGACGGAATGGTGGAGCGCCTGAGGGCCGAAGGGCTCAATTCCCCGGCCGATGTCATTCTGACCGTTGACATAGGGCGCCTGATCGGCGTCAAGGAAGGGGGGGTGACCCAGCCTGTAAACAGCGAAACCATAAACCGGAACATTCCCGAGCAATATCGTGACCCGGAAGGAGAATGGTTCGGTCTTACCCTCAGGGCCCGGGTGGTTCTGGCCTCGCGCGAGCGGGTCGAGCAGAATTCCATCACCTATGCGGAACTGGCCGACCCGAAATGGAACGGGCGCATCTGTATCCGCTCCGGGCAACACCCCTACAACATCGCCCTGTTTGCCTCCATAATCGCCCATGAGGGGGAACAGGCGGCAAGGGAATGGCTGACGGGGCTGAAAAACAACCTGGCCCGCTCGCCCGTGGGCAATGACCGGGCCCAGGTCCAGGGAATTTATTCAGGAGAATGCGACCTTGCCATCGGTTATACCTATTACATGGGGCTGATGAAAACCAATGAAAGGAATCCCGAACAAAAGGAATGGGAAGCATCGGTAAAGGTGCTGTTTCCAAACAGGGACGGCCGCGGAACCCATGTAAACGTTTCGGGAATGGCCATGGCCAAAAATGCCCCCAACCGGGGAAATGCCCTGGCGCTGATGGAGTTCCTCTCAAGCGCAAAAGCCCAGGAAATCTACGCGGAGCAGGTTTTCGAATACCCGATAGCCCCGGGAGCCCAGCCATCGCAAATCACCCGTGATTACGGGGAACTGGTCGCAGACACCCTGCCAATAACCGAAATAGCCCGCCTAAGGGAAGCCGCATCCCGGCTGGTGGACGAGGTCGGATTCAACGATTAGGGTCATGACCCTTAACATCGGGCAGGGGGTAACTTGGCCTTGAAAAAAAAGCCCAGAGGCTTACCGTTGAAAACAATAGGCAATACCGCCCCGGAACCTGCCGTTCCGGGGCGGACTTGGCGCAGGAAATCCAATGCGGGCAACAGCACCATTCAAAGAAACAGCCGCTGGCCAACCATCGGCGCTTCCCTGGTGGCCATGCTGGTGGGAATGCCGATAATCGCCCTGATGGCAATGGCGGCGGGGGGCGACCTGCAAAGCCTTTCAAGCATTGGCACGACGGTTTTACCCAAGGCAGCGATGACCACGCTGCTGCTCCTGGCCGGACTGGCAGTAATGGCCGGCTCGATCGGGGCAATAGCGGCATGGCTGACCTGTTTCTTTGAATTTCCCGGACGCAGGATCCTGACCTGGGCCCTGATGCTGCCGCTGGCGGTGCCAACCTATATCAGCGCCTATACCTTTACCGAGTTTTTTACCTTTACCGGGCCGGTTCAGGGGCTGGTACGGGAACTGGGCGGATTTGCTTCGGCCCGGGAATACTGGTTCCCGGAAATCCGGTCCCTTGGCGGGGCCATTATAGTGCTTTCGCTGGTGCTCTATCCCTATGTCTATCTGAGCGTCAGGGCGCTTTTTGTAGTGCAGGGGCGCCGGGGCATCGAAGCGGGTATCATGCTCGGAGCAGGCCAGGTCAGGATATTGACCTCGATATTGCTGCCCCTGGCACGGCCGGCGCTGGCACTGGGAATAATACTGGTGATGATGGAGGCAATAAACGACATTGGCGCCATGGAGTTCCTCGGGGTTCAGACCCTGACATTTTCGATTTTTTCCATATGGGTCAACCGGGGCGATGCGGCCGGTTCGGCCCAGCTGGCCCTTGCCCTGCTGTTTCTGGTACTGGCCCTGATCGGTTTTGAAAGATGGGCAAGGCGCAAGCAGCGCTTTAGTGACCCAAGCCAGTCATCCAGACTGCTGTTCGAGCGCATCAGGCTCAAGGGGTGGAGGGCGGCCGGGGCAACGCTCTTGTGTTTCATGCCGGTGGGGCTGGGCTTTGGGGTTCCATTCCTGATCCTTGGAAACTACGCAAGCCGTTACCTGTTTTCCGGTTTCAGTCAAAGAATGCTGGAAGCCCTTGCCACCAGCATAATACTGGCTTCAATTGCCGCCCTTGTAACCGTTGCTCTGGCAATCTTTCTGAGCTATTCGGTAAGGGTGGGAAAAAGCAATGTGACCGGCTTCATGGTGCGCCTTGCCTCGGTCGGCTATGCACTGCCCGGCACCATAATCGCCCTTGGAATATTCCTGCCCATAGCAAATCTTGACAATTACGTCGATTCATTGATGCGCCAGTGGTTCGGAATATCAAGCGGACTGCTGATAACCGGGTCCGGGGCAACGCTGATATATGCCTATGTGGTCAGGTTCATGGCGGTTGCAGAAGGTTCCATAGACGCCGGATTCAAGAAGATTTCGCCAAACCTTGACGATGCGGCCAGGTGCTTTGGCTATTCACGATGGCAAACCCTGAGAATGATATTGCTGCCCCTGCTGCGCCCGGCCATCATAACGGCGGGGCTGCTGGTATTCATCGACAGCCTCAAGGAGCTTTCGGCAACATTGATGCTGCGCCCGTTCGGCATGGAAACCACCGCCATCTTCATCCACGACCTGGCATCAAGGGGCCGGATAGAACAGGCCGGCATCGCCTCGTTGCTATTGGTGCTGGCAGGAATAATCCCGGTCATCATCCTTTCCAGGTCGATGGCGACAGAAAAGACCTGAAAGGACAATGGAGCCGGCCTCTTTTAAGGGCAATAACAGGTCCTGAGCCCAAATCTCGCGGAGCAGGATCCCCGCGCGCAGAATCCGGCGGGTAACAAGCCCCCCTGACCATCAGATCCCGGTCTGTACTAAACAGGTTTTCCGTTTTCATCGAAACGGTAAAGACGGCCCTTCTTGGCAGCAATGGAAACCACATCCCCGGGATTGCAACCGGATTTTCCGGCCTGGCGCACGATTATGGGCATTTCAGTGCCCACATCGACATATATGAAACTGTCCGAGCCCAGATTCTCGACATGAACAACCTTGCCATCCCAATCGCCCTTCCTTACGATTTCAAGATGTTCGGCCCGGGCCCCGAGTGTATGGGCCTGTTTTCCTTCTGCGGCGGGGCCGGTGAAAAAATTCATCTTGGGAGAGCCGATGAAACCGGCGACAAAAACCGAATTCGGATTGTCGTATAGCTCCATGGGGGTTCCGACCTGTTCGACCACGCCATCACGCAGGACCACGATCCTGTCGGCCATGGTCATGGCTTCAACCTGGTCATGGGTCACATAAATCATGGTGGTATCGGGCAGGGAATCACTGAGTTCGGCAATTTCCATGCGCATCTGCACCCGAAGGGCCGCATCAAGATTGGACAGGGGCTCATCGAAAAGAAAAATCTTTGGATCGCGAACTATGGAACGCCCTATGGCAACCCGCTGGCGCTGCCCTCCCGAAAGGGCCTTGGGCAGACGGTCAAGGTACTGGGTCAATTGCAGCTTTTCGGCCGCATCAAGAACAAGGGCCTTTATTTCGTCCCTTGGCATGCCCCTGAGCTTGAGGGAATAGGCCATGTTGTCATAAACGCTCATGTGGGGGTAAAGGGCATAGGACTGAAACACCATGGCAATGCCCCGCTTGGAGGGCGCAAGCTCGTTAACCCGGCGTCCGTCGATCTGCAATTCACCGCTGGTTATTTCCTCAAGGCCCGATATGCAGCGCAAGAGCGTGGATTTTCCACAACCGGAGGGGCCGACGAAAACCATGAACTCCCCGGATTTTATATCAAGATTTATGTTCTTGAGCACATCAACCGAACCAAAGGACTTGTTAAGGTCGGTAATTTTAAGATCAGTCATAAAGTTCCCCTCCCAACGGCTCTATCCGGAAACCGGGATAGCCAGGGCCGCAATGATAAGCGATGGCGGCCATTTTTTCCATTCCCGCCTGTTCCGGCTATTCACCGGCATTCTACCGCTCCCCCGACACACAGACAAAGGCGGCAAAGGCAGGCAAATCCACGACCCGGCCATCACCGGGCGCAACGGAGCCGGGAGCCAGGACGGCACCCGGCGGCAATTCTTCCACCAGTTCGAATTTTTCAGCCCCTGATGACATGTTGAAGGCGCAGGTTATTTTCTGGCCTCCCAGTTCGCGGACAAAGGCCAGGACATTTCTTGGGCTTGGCAAAAGTTCAATGGTCCCCCTGATCAGGGCAGGATGGTTTTTTCTGAAACTTATGTGCTGGCGGTAAAATTGCAGCATTGAATCAGAACCGGCAACATCCTGCTGATCGACGGCCCGGGCCAGGTGATCTCCGGGCACCGGCAGCCAGCTTTTGGGAGCAGAGGTAAAACCGCCAAGATGGGAATGGGCCTGCCAGACCATGGGGGTTCGGCAGCCGTCCCTACCCTTGAAATTGGGCCAGAATTCAATGCCATAGGGATCGGCAAGTTCCTCGAAGGCTATTTCGGCTTCGGTAAGACCCAGTTCTTCTCCCTGATAAAGGCACACGGAACCGCGCATGCAAAGCAGGAGCATTATGGCAAGACGGGCAAAGCGATCCTCGTTTCCATGTTCGGACCAGCGGGAAACGTGACGCACAACGTCATGATTGGAAAATGCCAGGCATTGCCAGCTGTCAGTGGTCTTGCTGTCGGCCATTATGGTCTGGCGAAAATGCTCGGCATCAAAACTTCCGCCCAGAAAATCAAAGGTGTAAGCCATGTGCAGGCGGTCATTGCCGGACGTGTAAAGGGCCATGAGTTCGTGCTGGCGCTGGGCATCGCCAATTTCACCAACACTGGTGGTACCGGGAAACTCGTCCAGCAGCTTCCTGATCCTGGTCAGAAATTCAAGATTTTCGGGCCGGGACTTGTCATATATGTGATCCTGCAGGTTGTAGGGATTGACATCGGGGGCCGTGGAAGAATTGAAACGCTCGGGGGGCA
>WFPQ01000204.1 GCA_015487515.1 Hyphomicrobiales bacterium
ACCCCCGGCCGTGCAAACCGAAATTAGGGCCCTTTGCTTTTGCGTCTGATTGAGCAATTTTGCCGTATGACCCAAAATGCGCGCCCCGGTGGCGGCAAACGGATGCCCATAGGCCAGCGAAGAGCCCCTTATGTTCAGCTTGGCAGCGGGAATCTTGCCCAGAACCTTGTCCCGGCCCAGAACCTCCCGGCAGTATTTACGGTCAGACCAGGCCTTTATGGTACACAAGACCTGGGCGGCAAATGCCTCGTGCAATTCAAACAGATCAATATCCCCAAAGCCGATCCCGGCCCGCTCCAAAAGATCGGAAACCGCAATGGTCGGCGCCATCAGCAATCCGTCCCCGGCTGCAAAATCATTGGCGCTGACTTCCCCCATGCTCAGATAGGCCATTATTGGCAGACCCCGCTCCTTTGCCCATTCCTCGCTGGCCAGCAACACCGCTGCCGCCCCATCGGTCAGCGGAGTGGAATTTGCCGCCGTCAGGGTTCCATGCCCGGATTTCCTGTCAAAGGCCGGCTTCATCTGGGCCATTTTTTCCAGGCTACTGTCAGAACGCACATTGTTGTCCCTGAGAACCCCGGCACAGGGAACTATCAGATCATCATGAAAACCCTCATCATAGGCCCTGGTGGCATTCTGATGGCTTTTTAAGGCCAGGGCATCCTGTTCTTCTCTGGAAATCCCCCATTCCCTTGCCATCAGTTCACAATGCTGACCCATGGAAAGCCCGGTACGCGGCTCGGCCACCGAAGGAGCCACCGGTACCAGTTCCCTGAAGGAAAAACCCTTGAAAACCCCAAGTTTCTGACCAAGGGAACGGGCCCTGCTCAACCTGATCATGCGCTTGGCAAACTTGTCACTGAAAACAACCGGTGAATCCGAAATCGAGTCGGCACCGGCTGCAATCCCGCTTTCAATTTCCCCGCTGGCAATCTTTGCCCCAAGGGACAGGGCCGCCTGCAACGAGGTTCCGCAGGCAATCTGCAGGCCCGTGCCCGGAGTAAACGGAGAAAGACCCGCATCAAGCGCTGCCTCCCTGGCCAGGTTGAAATCCCTTGAATGCTTGATGACAGCCCCGGCCATCACCTCGCCGATCTTTTCTCCCTTAAGGCCATAAGCCTCGACCAGGCCGCCAATCGCCGTTGAAAGCAATCCCAGATTGCCAAAGTCCGAATACCCCGTATGGGAACGGCAAAAAGGCACCCGCCTGGAACCGACAATTACCACCCGGCGCAAGGATCCGGGTTTTTTAGAACCAGAATTCCCGGAAGCTGCATTCCCGGAACGCGAATTTTTTACTGCCATGATTTTCAAGCCTTGTCATTCTTGCGTGCATTCAAGGGGCCGCCCAGAAACGGAGCAAAACCGGTACCCAGAATGACCCCGATATCTGCCAGGTCCGCACTGGCCACTATGCCCTCTTTGACGCAACGCTCACATTCATCGACCAGGGGCTGCACCAGTTCCCGGCCAAGCCCGGCCAGGCTCCCGGAAAAAGAGGGCGGTGTTCCCTTTTGCGCCTTGCCCTTGGTCCAGAGGTAAAAGCCCCGGCCCGACTTGCGCCCCAGATGCCCCTGGGAAATCAGCCGGGCAAATTCGGTACCCTCCTCGACCGGATGACCAAGCTCCCTTGCAACACTGGCCCCCACGTCAAGCCCGACCACATCCATCAACTCGATCGGCCCCATCGGCATGCCGAAGGCCAGGGCCGCCTCGTCCAGCAATTCCTTGCTTTGTCCGGCCTCCACCCTCTTTACCGCAGCCAGCAGATAAGGCATCAAAACCCGGTTCACCAAAAAGCCCGGGGCACTCCTTACCACCACCGGGCTCTTGCCGATTGCCGTGGCAAACGAACATCCCATCTGGACCGCAAGGTCCGAATTGACCTTGGAACGCACCACTTCAACCAGCGGCATCTGCGCCACCGGATTAAAGAAATGCAGGCCGATAAGCCGGCTGGGGTCTTTAAGGTTCTTGGCAATTTTTTCCAGCTCGATGGAAGAGGTGTTGGTAGCAATAACCGCCTCTGGCTTGGCTTTTGCTTCCACATCGGCAAAAATCTTCTGCTTGATTTCAAGATTTTCCACCACCGCTTCAATAATGACATCGGCCCTTGCCATGCCCTTGCCTTCCACATCGGCTTCCAGCCGCGCCAGGGCACTGTTGACCGCCTGCGGTTTTTTAAGACGTTTCCTGAACAGGGACTTGGCCCGTTTCAAAGCCGGCGCAATGCGCTCCTGGTCAAGATCCTGCAGGGTTACACCCATGCCGCGCATGGCACACCAGGCGGCGATATCGCCTCCCATCACCCCGGCTCCTATCACGTGAACCCGGACAAAAACCGGTTTTTTCCCCTTTCGCACCCCCTGTTTCTTCAGCCCCTCGGACAAAAAGAACAGCCGGCGCAGGTTAAAGGCCGTATCGGTGGCCATCAATGGCGGAAACCTGTCGATCTCCCCCTTGCGCATGGCAACCGGGTCATTACCCTTTTCCTCGAACATGTCTATCAGGGAATAGGGGGCGGGATAATGTTCCTTGCGGGCTTTCTTTTTAACCGTATCGCGCATCTTGCTGGCCACGTACGAGCGCAACGGCCCCATGGCCATGACTTTTTTCGTGAAACCGGCCGGTTTCGACTTGCGCTTCTGAATGATGGCCTTGCGCAGTTCCCAGCGCAGCATGTCCCGATGGCGCACCAGCCTGTCAACCAGGTTCATTCCCCTGGCTGCCCCGGCCCTAAGATACTTGCCCGTCAGCATTATCTGCATGGCAGGAACCGGTCCGGCAAGATTCATGGAACGGCCGGTGCCACCAAAACCGGGGAAAATGCCCAGCTTTATCTCGGGGAATCCGATCCGGGTCTTCTCATCATTGACCGCCACCCGGTAATGACAGGCAAGGGCCAGTTCCAGCCCTCCCCCTAGGCAGAAGCCGTGAATTCCGCAAACGAAGGGAACCGCAAGATTCTCGATCCTGTCAAACAGGGCATGGGCCTTGACAAGAGCCGGACGCATTACCGCCGGATCCGCAAGATCGCTGAATTCGGCAATATCCGCCCCGGCAATGAAACCACTGTTTTTCTTTGAAAGCAGGGCAACCCCCGCCAGGTCCCCGGAAGCCGCCAGGTCCTCAAAGCGGGTCACCAGCTTTTCCAGTTCCACGATCGCCCCGGTTCCCAGCACATTCACCGATGCACCGGAAGTATCAATGCTGAGCCAGCCGATTTTTTCCACGTCTATCTCGAAATGCCAATGCTCCAGCTTGGGCATTGCCAGCACTGCCCGGTCTGAACCCGGCTTTGCAGTAACCGCCCTGGCTGCTGTCTTGGCCGGTTCCGATTTGCCTGCAGTCTTTGTCGGGCCTGATTTGGCCACCTTCCTGGTAGCTGTCCTGGCTGCCGTCCTTTTTCTTGCAGCAGCCTTAGTTGTCCCGGCAGCAGCCTTTGTTCCCGTGGTTCCGGTTTTTGCAGTGCCTTTTTTCGCTGTACCTTTTCTTGCAGCACCCTTTTTAGCGGCAGCCCCGGCACCTGAAGTGCTCGAAGTGCTCGAAGTACTCGAAGTACCTGGAGTTTTTTCTTCAGCCAATTTATTCTGCTCTCTTGATGTTTGTCATGGTGCGCCTTTTACAGGATATGAAACCCATGGTCCACATCCTACGCAATTCACATTCTGCTAAATGACCCATTGCCTGAACCAGAATCCTGATAATGGCCCAACTACTGGGCTGCTGCAACAACCCGGGATGATTTTACCCCCTTTTGCATGCCCAGTTCATCAAAGGCAAAATCATCAACTGCAATAACCTTGTCGGTCGCCTCGTCGGCCCGCCGCAAAAAGCCGGCCTCCTCATTGCTGAGAATCCCTTCATTCACCGCATCACTTATGGCATCACGGTCAAGACGGCGTTCGATCTGGCCCTTCTTTATGGCCTTGATGAACTTGTGCTCGATGTCTGCCACCCGGACCACCTTTTCAAGGGCATCTTCCATCATTCCGGTAACGTCTTCTGGATCCTTCGATATATATACCCCGGTGGTGAAACGGTCCCTTTGCTCATTGGGATTAAGGATTGCCCTTGCCAGGCGATAGTTTTCCCTGTCACTGGAACCGGCTGCCCGTTGTCCGAACGGAAAGACCAGCAAGCCCATGACAAAGGCCACCAGCCGGTTGGGAAAATTGTTGAACACTGCCCTGAAACTCGCCTCGATTGCTGCCACCCTGTCCTTGCAAATGGCCTCGACCACCGGCAGGTCTTCCTTTATGCGCCCGTCATCCTCATAACGCTTCAGGGTGGTGGAAAGCAGGTACAGGTCCGAAAGAATATCGGCCATGCGCCCGGAAATCCTCTGTTTTCGCTTCAGGTCCCCCCCGAGCAGGGCCACGGTCCAGTCTCCCACCAGGGCAAAATGCTGGGAATATCTGTGCAATTGCCTGTACCATCGCTTCAGTTCGTGCTCGACGGGAGAAGAGGCGAACCTGCCCCCCGTCACCGCCTGCCAGAAACTGCCGGTGATATTGCCCAGCATGAAGGCCACATGCCCGGCAAATGCCTTGTCAAATGCCCTGATGCCGGCCTTCCTGTCCGGATTTTGAACCGCGCTGATTTCATCATAAAGATATGGGTGCGCCCTCAGCGCCCCCTGGGCAAAGGTGATCAGGGTGCGGGTAAGAATGTTTGCCCCCTCCACGGTGATGGCCACCGGGGTATTGGAATAGCCGGAGAAAAGGTAGTTTTTCGGCCCCTCCTGAACCCCGCGCCCCCCGTGAATGTCCATGGCATCGTTTATGCGGTCCCGCATGGCTTCCGTGGTCCGATATTTGAGCAGGGCCGAAATGACCGCCGGTTTTTGCCCCTCATCGACCATGGAAGCGGTTGCCGCCCGCGCTCCTTCAAACATGTAGGCATGCTTTACCAGCCGTGCCATGGGTTCTGCCACCCCTTCCATTATACCGATCGGAATGCCGAACTGGCGCCGGATCCGTGCATAGGCGCTCGTGGTCCGCAATGCCGCCTTCATGGAAACCGAACCGATGGCCGGCAGGGAAATTGCCCTTCCCGTGGACAGGCATTCCATGAGCATGCGCCAGCCCTGACCCGCATACTCGGCCCCGCCAATGATGTATTCCATGGGCACGAACACATCCCTGCCGCGGGTTGGCCCGTTCATGAACGCTGCTCCGGCCGGAAAATGCCGGCGCCCGATTTCGACCCCGGGATAATCGGCCGGGATCAGGGCAAGCGTAATGCCCACATTTTCTCCCTTGCCCAGAAGATTTTCCGGGTCGAACAGGTTTACCGCCAGCCCCACCAGCGTGGCGACAGGGGCAAGGGTTATGTAACGCTTGTCCCAGCTCAGGCGCACCCCGAGAACCTTCTTGCCCTCATATTCCCCCATCGTGACGATGCCCACATCACGCCT
>WFPQ01000205.1 GCA_015487515.1 Hyphomicrobiales bacterium
CCCGTCATCTGCCGGGACTTCTTCACCGGCAAAAGGCCCTGATGAAAATTCCAGGGCAACGCTTTCCAGCCGCGGCCGGGCAAGACTGACCAATGTCATGCGTGAATTGCTGGCCTGCAAACGGCTTTTGGACGAAGCCCGCCAAAGCCGCTGACACTGTTCTGTCTGTTTTGAGTTCTGTTTCTTTTTGCCCTGCGCCGGTTTCCTGCGGCATTGGCTTGTCAACTGCCCGTTTTGTTTTCTTTGATTTGACAAAGATTGGGCTTGACCTCAAACTCCTTAAAATCTAGGACATTTTCTAAGTCGGGGTGTAGCGCAGCCTGGTAGCGCATCTGTCTGGGGGACAGAAGGTCGTAGGTTCAAATCCTGCCACTCCGACCATATTCCTGTTTCAATTTTCTCCCTGTAATCAACCATATTTTTCAAAATCTTATGTGCAGATCAAAACCCGCCCTGCAAAATTCCCTCATTCAGAAGCAGGTGGAAAAATACCTGCACATGTGGCCCGCAAGCACCGGTTCCACGGTCAGGCTGATCAATCTTTCGGAAAATCATACCTTTTTGATCTCGGGGCCGGATGGAGAAAAAACCGTCCTGCGGGTGCACCGGCCCGGCTATCATGGGGAAGCCGAAATCAGATCGGAACTGGACTGGATGATGGCCCTGAGGTCCCAGGCCGGCATGAAGACTCCAAGGCCGATTGCCGGTGTCAATGATGACCTTGTTCAGACCCTGCCGATGGATGGAAACGAATTGGCTGGAAACGAATTTCGCCACGCGGTCATGTTTGCCTTTGAAGAGGGAACAGAGCCCGAAGAAGGAAAGGGGCTTTTGCCTTCTTTCGAGCAGCTTGGTGCCCTTGCGGCCCATTGCCATTCCCATGCCCAGACCTGGTCCCTGCCCTCCGGCTTTTCCCGCCTCAACTGGGATGTGAGCGGGATACTGGACAGGGGAGCCCACTGGGGCGACTGGCGTGATGCCCCCAATCTTGATCCGGGCGACGCAAGAGTTCTTGAAAGGGCGCAAGAACAGTTGCGGGAATTCCTTGCCGGCTATGGCAAGTCCCGTGATCGCTTCGGAATAATTCATGCCGACATGCGTCTTGCCAATCTCCTGATCGATGGCGGGCAGGTCAAGCTGATAGATTTTGACGATTGCGGCTTTGGCTGGTTTGCCTATGATTTTGCCGCTGCCATTTCCTTCTTCGAAGACAGCGATCATGTTCCGGCCCTGTTTGATAGCTGGCTGTCCGGTTATCAGCGGGTTCGGAAATTTTCCAAAAAGGACATTGCCGCCGTTGATTCCATGGTCATGCTGCGCCGTTTTGCCCTTCTGGCCTGGGTTGGTTCTCATGTTGAAACCGATCTTGCCTCCGGCCTTGCCCCGGATTTTGCCTCCGTCAGCGCCCAACTGGCCGCAAGATATGTAAAAACCGGAAAGCTGGTTTCATAGGGCTGTTTTGCGGTCTCAACTGGCAATCTTGGGCGGGCGCCAGATCGTATATCTTCAGATCAGCCGCCTGCTCTTGTCCGATTGTTCCGGGCTGGTTTTGCCAAAACCGGCATAAACTCCCCATATCATTCCCACCAGCAGGAACAGGTGTCGCCAGTGATCCGTATCAATGATTGCCGCCTCTATCGAAAGGGGAATGAAATTGGCAACCAGGGGGATCATCAGCAGCCGGTTTGGGGAGGGTTTGAGAAGGCTTGCAGCCCCGTTTTTCAGGGTCATCCACATCATGGATATATATGCCAGCCCGCCAAGCCAGCCATAGGACAAGAGCACCGTTACATATGTATTGTGCGGATCCTCGGTTACCCTTAGGTTTCTGAATTCGGTCGGCCCGATGCCAAGGGGGTTGGCAAGGGCCAGTTCAAAGGCATAGGACTGGCGCCCGAACCTGCCCGATGCTCCCGAATCATAAACCTGTTCCAGGCTGAACCGCTGCAAGAACAGTTCGGCCACCTGTTCCACATTAAGCAGGGCAACCAGGGCAAGCAGCAATGCGCTGATTCCGGCCACGGCTATTGCAATCATTCTTGCCCGGTCCCGGGCATTGGCCTCGAGCAGGAAGCAGCCTGCAAATACCAGTATCGAGGTGAGCACCATATAACCCCATGCGGCCCTGGAAAAACTCAAGAACACCCCTATGAACAATATTGCAAAAACCAGCGCCCCGGCCATGGCTCGCCGCCCCGTATCCATCAGGGCTCTTTGCAGGGCAAAGGCTGCCGGTATTATTAGGAACGGCCCATAGACATTGGGGTCCTGAAAGGTGGCCTTTACCCGGTCATAGAGTAGAAAAATCTCCCCTCCCGGTATCAGTCCCAGGTATGACAATATGCTTGGTACGGTGATGACGAGCGCGATCCATGTATAGGCCCGCATCACCTGCCCCAGTCTTTCGTGGGGGGATTCAGCTATGTAATTGGCGGCAAAACAGGCCGTGAACCACAAATATACGGTGATCAGGGTAAAGATCATGGCCGATGTCAGGCTGGCATATTTCACCTGGAACGTTGCCAGCAGGGCAAATGGCAAAAACATGACCATGAGCTTGAACAGGCCCAGGGCCCGGCGGTGAATTTTCATGCCGGCAAAAAAGGCTATGGGCAGGACCAGGAAAAACATCAGTTCATAGGGCGAAGGCTCGATTATGACCAGGCCGCCCGATGCCACCCAGACCATGACCGCGGGGGGCAGAATTTTTCTTGCCAGCCGGTTCAGGGCACTGTCCGGAGCAGGGGCCCGGCCCCTTTCCCTAAGGCGGGTGAGCCGTTTGCCTTGATAATGGTAGGGGGCATCAAGGGTCAAAAGGCATTTTCCCTTTTTGAAAACAGGGAAAACGGGGTCATGAACACTATGTATATGTCCAGCAGCGGGGTCCAGTTTTCTATATAGTGCAGATCATGATTGACCCGCTGTTCTATTTTGTCGAGCGTGTCGGTTTCTCCCCGCCATCCCGCGATCTGGGCCAGTCCCGTTATGCCCGGTTTCACCCGGTGCCGGGCAAAATATCCTCCCACCGCCTCGTGATAGAGCTTGTTTGCCGCCTTGGCCTGCAGGGCGTGGGGCCGGGGGCCGACAATGGAAAGCTCCCCCTTTAACACGTTGAACAACTGGGGAAGCTCGTCGATGGAGGCCTTGCGGATGAACCTGCCGACCCTTGTCACTCTCGGATCGTTCCTGCTGACCAGCTTTGAGGCGTTTGCATCGTTATGATCCACGTACATTGAACGGAATTTATAGATTTCTATAAGCTCGTTGTTGAAACCGTGTCGCTTCTGTTTGAACAATACCGGCCCCTTGCTTTCGATTTTTATGGCAATGGCAGTAATCACCATCAGGGGCGAGAGCAAAATCAGGGCCAGGGTTGCCACGGTCTTGTCAAACACCCACTTAAAGACCAGGTTCCAGTCGGAGATCGGCCGGTCCGCCATGTCCAGCATGGCCACCCCTCCCACGTAGGAATAGGCCGATTTGGTAAGTCGCAATTTGCTCATGTGGGCGCTAAGGCGAATGTCGATCGGCAGGACCCACAGGCGCTTGAGCATGTAAAGCACCCTGTCCTCGGCCGAAAGGGGCATTGAAACTATGACAAGGTCGATGGGAGTTTTCCGGGCGAATTCGATCAACTGGTCCACATTGCCAAGTTTTGGACAACTGGCGATAGTGTCCGGAGAGCGCTTGTCTGCCCTGTCATCGAACAGCCCTACCAGTTCGATGTCGTTGTTTGCATTTTTCTGGATGGCCCTGATCAGTTCCTCGGCATCCTTGCCGCCTCCGACTATCACCGTTCGCCGCACCAGGCGCCCGCTTCTTGTCCAGGCGTGAACGAGATTTTGCAGCCCCATGCGAAAAATCACCAGGGCAATGGCTCCCAGCACATACCACGAAACCATCCATACCCTTGAAACCTGGTCGGAAATCTTGAGAAAAAACGCCACCGTGGTTATCAGCACGAAAACCAGCGACCAGGCCGCCAGAATCCGGGCGCTTTGCTGGAACCTGGTGCGGTATATCCACATGGAATGGGTGCGTGCCATGTTGAAAACCATGTTGGCGGCCAGTGATGCGCCAAAAATCACCGGGATATAAAGGGCGTCATTTGGCACTTCCACGTAGTAGCGGTATATGGCAAATCCCAAGGCCGCCAGCATCAGTGTCTCCAGCAATTGGAACACCCCGGTTATGACCGCGGGAGAAACGGATTTCTCCACCGGGCGACTGGCAACTTCCAGGGCTTTTTTCGAAAGCTTTATCTCTCCCTGCTGCCCGCCCGTACCTGCATTCATATGTTCCTGAACGGTTGTTTTGGGGTCAAGATGAAACATTACTCGAACTCACGCACATGATACTGTATATACT
>WFPQ01000206.1 GCA_015487515.1 Hyphomicrobiales bacterium
ACGCAGGTCATCCCCGGCACTGGTTTCCTGCAGCAGCCTTGTCGGAGCACCGGCCACGTAAACAAAGGCATCTATGGCCCCGGCCCGCAACTGGTCCAGGGATTCACCGGCCGAAAGCGAGAGAGTTCTTGCCGGGCGCACATTTCCCACGTCGAACAGGAACGCCGAAGTCAGGGAAGTCCCGCTGTTCTCCCCTCCCGTTGCCACCACCTTTCCGTTCAGGTCGGTAAGAGTTGCAATTCCAGTGCTTTTCCTGGTCACGATATGCACCTCCTCCTTGTACAGGGGAAAGACATATCTGGTATTGCGAAGAATTGAGCGCATCTGAGCATCTTCAGAGCGAAAGGTCCTTATGAAATCCAGCACATCGCTCTGCACGATGCCAAACTGGGTCTGGGGCCTGGACCTGACCGCCATTATGTTTTCCATGGAACCGGCCGATTCCACGACTATGACATTGTCCCTGCCCGCCTGTTCGGCAAGGGCTGCAATGTCTTTTCCGATCTGGATATAGGTGCCGGTTGCACCGCCGGTCATTATGTTTACTTCAAAGCTCTGGGAAAAAGCCCCGCCCGCACTGGATATGAAAATTCCGAAAAAGACTGTGATTGCAGCAAGCCTGGTATTCCGATTCATGACAAAACCTCCGGTTCTGCCCCCGCACCACGGTCTGAATACGAATATACTTGTTAAAAAATGGCTATTTTTTGCTTAACTGTTTTATGTTTCGCCGTATTTATCGAGACCTCGTACAATTTCACTCACAAATTCCATGGACATAAAATAAGGCAAGAACACCTGTTTATCCCCCTGCCATTCGCTGATAGTCTTTGCACCGCAAAAATATTTCAGTGACAATCCAGACGTTTAAAAACAGTCCCTGATGAGGAAACATGCGGATCGCCAGTTGGAACATTAACGGTATCAAGGCTAGGCTTGCGGTGATAACTGCCTGGCTGGAACAGGAAAAGCCCGACATGCTTTGCCTGCAGGAAATAAAGTCCGTTGACGAAAACTTTCCGCGCCAGCCTTTCGAATCACTGGGCTACAATGTGCAGACCCATGGGCAAAAGGGGTTCAATGGTGTGGCCATATTGTCAAAACTTCCGTTCGACGAAACCCATCGCGGCCTGGAGGGAGACGAAAATGACAAGCAGGCCCGGCTCATCGAGGGGGTTTTTTCAACCGCTTCCGGGGCCTTCAGGGTCTGCAACATATATCTGCCAAACGGAAACCCCGCACCGGGCGAAAAATTCACCTACAAGCTTGACTGGATGGACCGGCTCCATGATTTCGTCGTCTCCCGCCTGAAACTGGAAGAACCGTTCATACTGCTTGGGGATTTCAACATCATACCGGCAGACATAGACTGCCACAGCCCGAAAGACTGGTATGGTGATGCCCTGTTCAGGCCAGAAAGCGCTGAAAGATTCAGGGCCCTGCTCAACCTGGGGCTGACCGATGCCCTGCGGGCCACCACCAGCGAGCCTTCCTATACCTTTTGGGATTTCCAGTCCGGGGCATGGCGGAAAAACAACGGGATTCGCATCGATCACCTGTTGCTGAGCCCACGGGCAGCAGACAGAATCAGCAACATCAGGGTGCACAAGGAATTACGAGGATGGGACAAACCATCAGACCATGTTCCCATAGAGGGAGATTTTGATTTTTAGAGCACTTTCCGGGTCAAACCGGATCAATCCCGTTTCCCGGTTGGCAGACGAGCCGGCCAAAAACCGGTAGCGACGGCAACCGGTTGCAGATGACATGGGATGCTTGCCGGGTGCTGTCGGGTGCTGCCGGGTGCTGTCGGGAAAATTCGGAAACCGCCGGGAACCGTAATCCGTAAAGACGCTCAATGCCGTGGCATGGCAGGTAACGCCTTGACGGGAAGCGCATGGAACATCGGAGAGCGAAGCGTGTCCAACGCCATGCGGAGAGGTGGCCTGGCCCAGAATCAGCGAGGCAATTGCTCACGTACCATATCGGCAGCATTCTTTGCTTCAAGGCGCTGCTCGGGAGTAGCCACCAGCAGGGCCCTGGTAAGAAGCTCTTCCACCCATTGCTCATCCTTGCTGCCCATGGCCGCCTCCCGGGCCAGCATCATCCACATCAGCCCTTCCACGGGTTTGGGCTCCATACCGTTGCCATTGAACAGCAGGTCCCCCAGAACCGCCTGGGCCGAAACCTGGTTCTTTTGCGCCGCAAGGGAAAGCCAGCGCGCACTCAACAGGGGGTTTGGACCCATTTCATCTTCGAGATACAACAGGCCGACCCGGTACTGGGCATTGGCATTACCAAAATAAGAGGCCGCGTGAAACAGCAGGGCCCGGGCCTGGGCCTGATCGGGGGCAATTCCGGCATCGGGAAGACCGGCCCTGTAATATTCACCAACCTTCACGAATGAGCGGGCCACTATGTCAGCCTGCACGGAATGGGGGGGGAGGTTGGCGTTCTCGTTGGCTATCTTGGAAAAATACCTGAAGGCGCGAGCCTTGTCCTGCTCGACGCCAATTCCGTTTTCATACATCTGACCAAGCTGCCACAGGGCCTGGGGCTGACCGTTGGCCGCAGCCCCTTCAAGGATGGTTTTCATGTCGGAACTGGAAACTCCACCCTCTGCCCCGTTCAGCAGATCTCCAAAACTTCCAAGGACTTCACTTGCGGTTCTCTCCCTGGAATTTTCACTGCGAAAAGTCTGCGCCGACACCATGCCCGGTGCCAGCGCCAACGGGAAAACAACGATCCCGGTCAAAAAATATCCGGATAACCGCTCTGTCCAGCACAGGAATCTTCTAAATGTCCGCATAGCAAGCCTTTTCGCCATTTGCACCGGGGTGAGTAAGGGCTCCATGCCGGGCATCGCCGACAAGCTGGGCATATTTCCAGATGACACCGGAGCCGAAATTCAACTCGCGGGGCTTCCATTCGCGGGCCCTCTGGGCCAGTTCCTCTTCGCTCAAGTCAACCTCGATGGTGCCGTTTACTGCATCGATGCTGATGATATCCCCATCCCTGATCAGGGCAACAGGTCCACCCTTTGCAGCCTCAGGCCCCACGTGCCCGATACAAAAACCGCGGGTGGCACCGGAAAACCTGCCATCGGTAATCAGGGCCACCTTGTCACCCGAGCCCTGCCCGTAAAGGGCAGCAGTGGTCGAGAGCATTTCGCGCATTCCCGGACCGCCAACCGGGCCCTCGTAACGAATTACGAGGACTTCGCCCTCTTCGTATTTCCTGTCGGAAACGGCCTTGAAACATTCCTCTTCACTGTCAAAACAACGGGCCGGGCCGGTAAAGGTCAGGTCGCTCATGCCGGCAACCTTTACTATGGCACCGTCAGGCGCCAGGTTGCCCTTGAGGGTAACGACACCCCCGGTCGGAGTGATAGGATCGCTGGCAGGCCGCACCACGTCCTGACTGTCGTTCCATTTCACGTTTTCAAGGTTCTGGGCCATGGTGCGGCCGGTGACCGTCATGCAGTCCCCATGCAGGTAGCCGTTTTCAAGCAGGGTCTTCATCAATATGGGAATACCGCCGGCCTCGAACATATCCTTGGCCACATAACGGCCACCGGGCTTCAGATCGGCTATGTAAGGGGTCTTCTTGAAAATTTCACCCACGTCGAACAGGTCAAAATCTATGCCGCACTCACTGGCAATGGCCGGAAGGTGCAGGGCCGCATTGGTGGACCCGCCCGAAGCGGCAACGACCGTTGCTGCATTCTCCAGGGCCTTTCTGGTAACGATGTCGCGCGGCCTGATATCGAGCCTTATCAGTTCCATTATCTGCTCACCGGCAGTCATGCAGAACTGATCGCGAATTTCATAAGGGGCCGGCGCCCCGGCCGAATAGGGCAAGGCAAGGCCAATGGCCTCGGAAACGGTGGCCATGGTATTGGCGGTGAACTGGGCCCCGCAGGCCCCGGCCGAGGGACAGGCCACTGTTTCGAGTTCCTCCAGGTCCTCATCGGACATGTCACCGACCGAATGCCGGCCAACCGCCTCGAAAACATCCTGGACCGTTACCGGGTTGCCCCGGAAATTGCCCGGCAGTATGGAACCCCCATAAAGAAATATCGAAGGAACGTTAAGCCGGCACATGGCCATCATCATGCCGGGCAGGGACTTGTCGCAACCGGCAAGCCCCACCAGCGCATCATAACAATGGCCGCGCATGGTCAATTCCACCGAATCGGTGATCACGTCCCGTGAAACCAGCGAGGATTTCATGCCCTCATGGCCCATGGCAATGCCATCGGTAACCGTGATGGTGGTGAATTCGCGGGGGGTGCCGTTGGCGGACGCAACGCCCTTCTTGACCGCCTGGGCCTGGCGCATCAGGGCGATATTGCATGGAGCAGCCTCGTTCCAGCAGGTGGCAACCCCGACAAAGGGCTGATGAATCTGCCCGGACGTCAGGCCCATGGCATAATAATAGGAACGGTGGGGCGCCCGCGACGGCCCTTCGGTCACATGGCGGGAAGGGAGTCTTGTCTTGTCAAAATTCTTGTTACCAGTATTCTTCTTGTCGCTATTCTTGGCGTCCATGACGGATTTTCCTTATGTTCAAACGCTCCCGGCCATGCCAGCGATATTACTGGTGACATCCGATGAAACCCGTCGTGAAAGATCATGAAATATCAACATCAAGGTCAGACCATCTCACAAGGCAACTTCAAGGGGCCCGGACAATCAGAGTCACAAACGCCGCCCGGCCAGGGCAAACAAGACAAAAGGTGAAGCAAAAAAGTAACGAAACCAGAAAACAAAACTCATCCTGCCCCCGCTCTTGTCAGAGTTCTTTTGGGTGAGAATGTGACCAACAAAGCAGTTCCCGTACAATACATTCCGTGGGGGGAATGGTTTTCCGAAAATGTTGCAGAAATGGCACAAATCCACAACCGGCTTGTAGGAAAATCAATTCAATCTGGCAACCGCCCCGGCCAGCCTGCTTCTCAAATCACCCAGTTCTTCCACACGCAATTTCTGCTTTTCCACAATTTCGGCCGGAGCCTTGGACAGAAACTGCTGGTTTGAAAGTTTTTTCCCGATCCGGGAAATCTCGTCATCCATTCTTGCGATTTCCCTGTTCAGACGCTGCTTTTCGACCGCCACGTCAATGACACCGCCCAGGGGCAGGGCAAAGGTGGCCTCGTCAAGGACCAGTTGCGCACAATCCTGCGGCACGGAAGAAGAAAGGGAGATTTCATCAATGCGGGCCAGGCGCATGATTGCCGGCTCATGGGACCTGATGCGCTGCTCGGTCAGTTGAGCCGCACCGATGACCACCAGGGGGATCCTGGCC
>WFPQ01000207.1 GCA_015487515.1 Hyphomicrobiales bacterium
ATTGGGCCGTTCCTGTTGCTGAAGGGATGGCCGGATCGCGGGTTGGCCGTTCAACCTGGTGATTTGCGGAACTGGAGTGAGGAACGAAAGCAGACTGTCTGAAGTGGTGTGGGATTTTTTTGATTTCAAACATGCGAGGCAATCATGATCAAGGATATTCTGGTTCATCTTAAAGGTGACAATGAGGACGAAACCCGGCTGGCCCATGCAAGGCTGGTAGCCAGGGGGCACGGGGCTTTCATAACCGGCATTTTCACCAACATAATTCCTGAAAACAGGTATATTGCCGGGGATGGATCCATGCTGGCGGCCCAGGCTGCAGCCAGGTTGAAGGCCGAGGCGATCGAAGATGCCGGCAAGACCGAGGAATTGCTGGCAAAACGCCTGAAGGAGCTTGGCAAGAATACCGAGTTGAAAAGGGTTGATGTTACCATGGCAGGGGCGGGAATGGCATTGACCAGGAAGGCCCGTGTCGCCGACCTGATGGTGGCCACCAGGCCCTACAATCATTTTACGGCCACCCCGGAAATGCTGGAGACAGTATTGTTCAATTCGGGGCGGGCCATCCTGTTTGCCCCTCCTTCCATAAAGCCAGCGGCAGAGATCGAACACGTGGTCGTGGCATGGAGTGATACGAGGGAGAGCGCCCGGGCCGTATCCGAGGCATTGCCGATCATGCTTGATGCAAAAAAGGTAACGGTTGCAATGGTTACGGAGGACAAGAAGGCCGAGGGTGCACGGAATCCGGGAACCGCAATTGCCGGGAATCTGAGCCGCCATGGCATAGATGCGAAGGTCAGCCTGATAAGCGGATGGGCCAATCCTGCCGATGCCCTGCTCAATGAGGTGGAAAAGAGCGATGCCCAGTTGCTGGTCATGGGCGGTTATGGCCATTCGCGGTTTCGCGAGTGGGTGCTGGGCGGGGTGACCCGGGATATTTTGCGCAATGCCGAAATACCGGTATTCATGAGTCACTGATCTGAAGCTGGGCGGCAGGAAAGGGTAATTCTCATCCTGTTGTTGTCTTGCGGGTTGTTGTCTTGCGGGTTGTTTTCCTGCAGGCCCTGTTGCGGATTGCCGGCCGGGTGGAAGGTTTTACGCCCGGACGTCTGCGGTTTTGCCTGCCCGGGGGTCTGCACGAGGACGTGTCATGGATTGGTCTTGGATATCAAAGGGCTGTGCCTGTCAGCTTTCCGGGGGAGCAGGGTTCTTTGCATGGCCGCTGAATTTTGTCCCAATCCGGCAGGATTTGGAAAAATTGTCACGGCAATTGCTTCCTGTAATGGTAAGGTAGCTTGCAATCCCTTAAAAAAAAAGCATAATCTCCTGAAACAGAGAGAGGGAGGAATGACATGAAATTCAAATCCATGGTTCTGGCGGCAGTGGTGCTTGCCGGCTCGGTGACGCTGGCGGGCGCCCAGACCCTTAACTGGGCCCGTGCGGGGGATGCGCTTACGCTTGATCCTCACGCCCAGAACGAGGGACCGACGACCACGCTGATACACCAGATAATGGAGCCGTTGATCATTCGCGACATGACCGGTGCGATGGTGCCTGCGCTGGCCACCGAATGGGGACCCAGTGAAACCGACCCCAACGTGTGGTGGTTCAAGCTGCGCGAGGGGGTGAAATTCCATGACGGGGCCGAATTCGACAGTGAGGACGTGGTGTTTTCCTTCGAGCGCGCCATGACACCTGACAGTGATTACAAGGAACTCCTGGCCTCGGTGGTCGAGGTCAGGGCCAACGGCAAGTACGGGTTTGAAATAGTCACCGACGGGCCCAATCCCATAATGCCGTCCAACCTGACCAACCTGTTCATCATGGACAAGGGCTGGGCAGAAGCCAATAACGCGGTAAAGGTTCAGGATTACGAGGGGGGAGAGGAAACCTTTGCCTCGCGCAATGCCAATGGTACCGGACCTTACAAGCTGGTATCCCGCGAAACGGATGCGAAGACGGTTCTGACGATCAACGAGGACTATTGGGGCATGGATGAGTTTCCCATGCAGGTAAAGGAAATCGTTTATACTCCCATTCAGAACCAGGCAACCCGGGTGGCTGCACTGCTTTCGGGCGAGGTGGATTTCATCCAGGACGTTCCGGTGCAGGACCTGGCCCGGGTCAATGAAACGGATGGCTTAAAGGTCATAACTGCTCCCCAGAACCGGGTCATATTCTTTGGCATGAACCAGGGGGATGCGGACCTTGAGAGCGACAATGTGGAAGGGGCAAACCCGCTGGCTGATCTGAGGGTGCGCCAGGCCATGAACATGGCCATCAATCGCGACGCCATAAGACAGGTGGTTATGCGTGGCCAGTCGATCCCTGCCGGGGTCATAATGCCGCCGTTCGTCAACGGGTGGACGCCGGAACTGGATGCGGTGCCCGAGAATGATATTGAAGCCGCAAGGGCACTGATGGCCGATGCCGGATACGGGGATGGTTTTTCCATCAGGCTGAATTGCCCCAATGACCGTTACATAAATGACGAGGCCATATGCCAGGCAGCCGTTGGCATGCTGGCCCAGATTGGCATAGACGTTCAACTGGATGCGCTGCCCAAGGCGCAGCATTTTCCGCTGATCAACAATCTGGAGACCGACTTCTACATGCTGGGCTGGGGAGTTCCCACCTATGACAGCGAATATATCTTCAACTTCCTGGTTCATACCAAGGGAGAAAAATACGGTTCCTGGAACGGCACCCGCTTTTCCGACCCGGAACTGGATGTGAAGATTGAAGCGCTGGCTTCGGAAACCAACCTGGAAAAACGCAATCAGATGATTGCCGAAATCTGGGAGGTGGTGCAGGCCGAACAGCTATATATTCCCATTCATCACCAGGTTCTGAACTGGGGCATGTCCGACAAGGTCGTTACAATCGTCGATCCGGGGGATTCGCCCAAGTTCAAATATTTTGAACTGAACACATAGAAACAGCCGGTTTTCAGGCATGGCGTCCCGGAGGGTGCCGGCCTGACATGGCAATGCCCCGGCGGGAGTGATCCTGCCGGGGACTTCAGATTTTCTTCCCGGGGGTGGCAACTTCATGCTCGCGTTCGCCATAAGACGTGTGTTTCAATCCGTGATCGTTCTGCTTGTGGTCGGGCTGGTTGCATTTTCCATGTTCAATTTTGTCGGTGATCCGATCGACAACATGCTGGGGCAGGAGCGTACCG
>WFPQ01000208.1 GCA_015487515.1 Hyphomicrobiales bacterium
GGATAAGCCAGATGCTTGAATCCTTCGAATAGGAGCAGGACCATCAACCAGCGTCTTTTTCGCATCATTACCGGATTCACCTTTGCCCTGATGGTTGCCGGGCTGATGGCCGGCATGTTTTTCGTGCTGGTCTTCTCCCCCCAGCCGGCAACCGGCACTGCCCTGCCAGCAAATATCCCCCACCTGGTCAGAATGAGCCTGATTCAGGCCGGCCTCAGCACGGCCCTGTCCCTTGCCATCGGTATCGGCCTGGCCTGGAGTCTTGACCGGCTGCGATTTTTTGGACGCTCGCTGATAATTTCCCTGCTGGCCACCGCCATCGTGGCCCCGGGCCTGGTGGTGGCCCTGGGTCTTATCGCTGTCTGGGGCCGGTCCGGCTGGATAAGCGGGATATTGTCCCTGTTCTCCCTTGAGTGGAAAACAAGCATCTTTGGCCTTTTTGGCATAGTCCTGGCCCATGCCATACTCAACGGGGCCTTTGCCGCCCACCTGCTGCTGGCCCGGCTGGCCGCCATACCGGCCCAAAGGCTGAAACTGGCCCAAAGCCTTGCCCCCGGCCCCTTCCGGCGCTTTGCCCTGCTTGACTGGCCGGCCATTTCCAGCGCCATTGCTCCCCTTGCCTCCATAATCTTTTTGCTTTCCTTCACCAGCTTTCCCATTGTCCTGCTGCTGGGAGGCGGCCCGGCCAACCAGACCCTTGAAGTGGCAATCTACAGTTCGGTGCGCCTCAGTTTCGACCTTGAAACCGCCGCCACCCTTGCCCTGGTGCAACTGGCCATCTGCCTGGTCATAATCCTGCCTTCCATTACGACTGCTCCCGATTTTTCCCCTGCGGGGAACACCCGCCTCCACCATTGGCCCGACCGGGGAATTGCCGGACTGCTCCAGATCGTGATCCTTATGGTAGCCGTTGCCCTTTTTGTCTCTCCCTTGCTGGCGGTTCTGCAAAAGGGACTTTTTGCAAATCTTTCCGGGCCGGAATTTTTTGAAATTTTACAAAGGCCCTCTTTTTTGAGGGCGGCGGGAAACTCGGTACTGCTCGGCATCACAAGCGCTGTCCTTACCCTGTTCATCGCCATCAGAATTGCCATGGCCGCTGCCGGCATCGGCAAGAGACCCCTTCGCTCCCTTTTGCTGATGCCTGTTTTTGCCTATCTGGTAATGCCCTCGGTGGTATTGTCACTGGGGTTTTTCATCGGAGCCTTGAATCTTGGAATTGACAATGCCATTGCCGCCCCCCTGGTTCTCGTAATTGCCAACGTCCTTCTGGCCCTGCCCTTTGCCTATGCCACCATCGCTCCCCCCATGAAATCCATCCACGAACGCTATGACAAGCAGGCCCGCTCCCTAAATCTTGGCGGCCTTGCCCGCTGGAGACTTGTCGAGAGGCCCCTGCTGGGACGCGAGATTGGCCTTGCCCTGGCTCTGGCCTTCAGCTTTTCCCTTGGCGATCTCGGAGTAATCTCCCTGTTTGGCACCTCGGAATTTTCCACCCTTCCCTGGGAGATGTTTCGTGCCATGGGAGCCTACAGGACCAACTATGCATCAACCATTGCCACCATCATGCTGCTGCTGACCCTTTTCATATTCTTTGCCCTTCCCCCCCTGTTCAGCCGCGACAAGAGCGGAAATTGAAAATGCTGCAAATCAGGAATTTAAGCTTTAGCTATCCCGGACAGGCTTCTTCCCTGACCTACGATCTGGATATCCTCCCCGGCCGGATCAACCATTTCAATGGCCCCTCCGGCTCCGGCAAATCAACCCTTTTGGACCTGATTGCCGGGTTCTTGCGGCCTGACCGGGGAAAAATATTGCTGGATGGCAGGGATCTTTCCTACCTTGAGCCTGAAAAGAGGCCGGTTTCTATCCTGTTTCAGTCAGACAATCTGTTCGATCACCTCACGGTGGAAAAAAACCTGCAACTTGCCCTTAAAAAAATTCCCCCCGGCCTCCGGCAGGAATTTAGCCTCCCCCGCGAACTTGAAAACGCCCTTGAACAGGTTGGCCTGCAACATGTCATGAAACGGCGTGCCTCCGATCTTTCCGGGGGAGAAAAGCAACGGGTTTCCCTGGCCCGCACCCTGCTGGCCAACCAGCCGGTTCTGCTGCTGGACGAGCCCTATGCCAGTCTCGACAGGGCCAATGCCGACAGAATGCGCCAGCTGGTCAGACGCCTGACCATTGCAAACAACTGGCACACTCTTCTTGTCTCTCACCTTGATAAGGACCAGCAGCCTCAATAGTTACGTCGGCCATTAACCCGGAGCTGCCGCCCCGCCATCTGCCCTGGCCGCATCTTCTGCATCCGACCTGGCCCATACGGCCATTACATCGTTGAACAGCTCCTGGGCCGCCTCGTCCTTTTCAAGGGTTACTATGGCCCGCCGTCCGGAAGAATAGATCAGGGGCAGGTCCATCCACTTGCGGTTTTGCAGCAGATCGATATTGGTCCTGGCGTCCACCTCGGCCGCACTCAGGGCAAACAGGAATGAATTTCCCACAACCCTTGCCGAAGCTCCAATCAATGGCGAGCCCTGCACCAGTTCTTCGTTTTTCATCAATATTCCCGGCAACCCGTCCACAGAACCACCTGCAAAAGTGGCACTGACATCAAAATCTATTTCCATCAGGTGACTTGCCGGCAGACTGCGGTCTGCGTTACGCCGGATCAATATCCTCACTCCCAGGTTCCTGGCCGGAATATTGGCCCTCCCGATTATTGTCGGTTCACCAAGTTCATCTACCCCGCGCTCCCATTCCACGGTCCCGGAAAACGGCACGGCCCCGCTCTCCCCGTCAGCGGCGGCCTCCAGCAACAGGGACTGGGCCGAATCCACGATGACAGAAACATCTGCCCCCGCCTCCTGCGCCAGGGCCGTATCCGGAGCCTCGGTGCTTTCAACCAGCCTGTCCTCTACCTTCACACCGCCATTTTCAGGTTCTGTCGCTTCGGACAGCGGCTTTTCGCCGGGACTGAGCCTTTCTTCGCTCTTGTTTGCATCTTCAAGAGCCACATTGGCTTCGCTGACATTATTGTCATCCACCTGGGTCGTGGTATTTCCCACATTTGCGCCATTACCGGCACCAATACCCTGCCCCCCGTTTTCTATGATCCTGACCTGAGCACTGTTCGGCTCCGGTTCAGTGCCACCCTGGGCCGCATCCTGTTCATCAACGGCTGCATCAGAGGCAAACAAAGCCTCCAGGTCGATATAATCCTCCCTCCATGCATAATAACCGCCGCCGCCAACCGCACCCAGCAGCAGGATCACCAGTACCAGGAATATGGTAAGCCCATTGCCCCCGGACTCTTCATCATCGATGGCGGCAAAATTCCCCTCTTCCGAAGAAGAGCCGCCTCCTTCGCCAGGACCGCCCGCAAAAAGCTCATCTGCACGTTCGCTGCCTTCAAACCAGGACTCCTCTCCGGGTTCCTCCGACTCGCCCCTGGCCTCCCGGTCAAGGGTTTCTATGGCC
>WFPQ01000209.1 GCA_015487515.1 Hyphomicrobiales bacterium
ATCTTTCACTTGGGGGGGGTTCTTGCCTCGCGCTGGCTGTTCTTTGCCGAGGCCGAACACGTGGTGGGGCTTTATTACGGCAAGCGCTGATTCCCGGGCGTTTTTCGGGTGTCCCGGGCAATTGCGTCCTGCTTGCCGTTATTCCCTGATGCCTGGTGACCGCCCGGTCCCTCCGCTCCCTGCAATCCTGCCTTTTGCAACGGCCCGTACCGGAATCCTTTTTGCAAATGGTTCTTTTAGGAATGGTTGTTTTAAGGCAGTGACCGGGCGGTTTTCAACTGGTTGGCATAAAACTTGTATACCGGTTCTTGTATATGGGTTCAAATCAGATTATTTGGCTTTAAGTAGAATTTCAAAAGCCCCTTTGCCGGATTGAACGGAGCCACCCATGGCCTTGACGCCACGATTGGAAATTCGCCAGTCCCAGAATCTGTCCCTTACCCCCCAGTTGATGCAGTCCATAAAGCTGCTGCAACTCTCGCACCTGGAGATCAGCAATTTTGTTGAACAGGAGCTTTTGCGCAATCCGCTTCTGGAGCGTGACGAAAGCGGGCTCATGGCCGGGCACGGGCAGAATGAGGGGCAGGACCCGGCAGGGGATCTGCAGGGTGAAGCGGGGGATGATGCCGGCCGGAATTCTTCTTCCTCTGACCTCGTTGACAGGGCGGGACAACTGGCCAGTGCCGTTGAAATCGCCGGGGACATGGATACGGATGCCAGCAATATTTTCCCCGAACAGGTGGGCCAGGATTCCATTTCTGCTTCCAGCGGTCTTGGAGCCAGCAGTCTTGGAGCCAGCGGTCTTGGGACAGGCAGTGGTGGTGCGGCATCTGGTCCATTCGTGTCGGCGGGGGGTGAATATGGGGATATCGAACAGTATGTGGCGTCAAAGGTTACCCTTGGCGAGCATTTGAGCGAACAGGTATGTCTTCTGGTTGATGATCCGGTTGAGAGACTTATTGCCCGCAACCTGATCGACAACCTTGATGACAAGGGTTACCTGGCAGCGGACTGTCAGGCCATAGCCGATCAGCTTGGGGCTGACAGGGAACAGGTTGAAGCCGTCTTGTCAAAGGTCCAGAGGGCGGACCCGCCCGGGGTGTTTGCCCGGGATCTGGGGGAATGCCTGGCCCTGCAACTGGCCGAACGTGACCGTCTTGATCCCATGATGAGCACATTGCTGGAAAATCTCGACCTGGTTGCCGCCGGCAAGTTTGACCTTCTGAAGAAAAGGACCGGGGCATCCTCTGAAGACCTTCGCGATATGCTCGAGGAAATCCGTTCTCTTGATCCCCGTCCCGGAAGGGCCTTTGACAACAGCGCGATGCAGGCCCTGGTTCCCGACGTATATATCAGGCCCGGTCCGGACGGGGGCTGGTCGCTGGAACTCAACAGCGATGTCCTGCCAAGGGTTCTGGTCAACAGGGCCTATTATTCGACCATTTCCCGGCGGGCCAGGAACAGGGAGGAAAAGGCCTTTCTTGTCGATTGCCTGCAAAGTGCCAACTGGCTGACCAGGAGCCTGGATCAAAGGGCCCAGACCATTTTGAAGGTCGCCACCGAGATAGCCCGGATGCAGGATGGTTTCCTGGTGCACGGCATCACCCACCTCAAGCCCATGACGCTGAAAAATGTGGCCGATGCCATCCAGATGCACGAGAGCACCGTTTCCCGTGTCACCACCAACAAGTATGTCTCCACCCCGCGCGGCCTGTTCGAGATGAAGTATTTTTTTACCACTGCCCTTGGCTCCAGTTCCGGCGAAAGTGACCATTCTGCCGAAAGCGTGCGGTACCTGATAAGGCAGATGATAGAGGGGGAAACCCTTCAAAACATCCTGTCCGACGATGCGATTGCCGATATTCTTGCCAGTTCCCACAAGATCGAGGTGGCCCGCAGAACCGTGGCCAAATACCGTGAATCCATGAACATTCCTTCTTCCGTGGTCCGCAGGAGGCGCAAGAAACAGGAGCTTTTTTCTCCCTGATCCCCTGGAAAGAACTTTTGCACCGGCCGGTTATGTACCGACAGACATGGCGGCCGCTCATGAAAAATTTAGGCAAAATTGCCCGTCAAGCCTATCAATTGCTCAATTCAGCACCCAGATATGTTGAAGGCCGTCCCCTTGGGGGCTAACCTGCATTTGGAGCGGTGAGATATTTGCTCATTGATTCTGGTTTTATCATCTGCAACTGGGAGGCGATTTTTATGAACTTACGCGTTTCGGGAAAGAACATGGATGTTGGAGAAGCCCTGCGCACCAAGGCACAGGGCCGGGTTGCCGAAGTTGTTGCCAAGTATTTTGATGGTGGTTTCGAGGGGCACCTGACCTTTGAGCACGAAGGTTCTGGATATCGCTCCGACATGGTTCTGCACCTTGATACGGGTGCCATTCTGCGGGCCCATGCCCAGGCCGGTGATGCGGTTTCCTCGTTTCAGACCACCGCCGATCACATCGAAAAGCGCCTGCGCCGCTACAAGCGCAAGCTGAAGAGCCGCCGCAAGAAGGGCAATTCGATGGCCGACATGGTTGCCAGGTCCTACGTGCTTGACTCTCCCGACAACGCCGAAGAAGTGGCCGAAGATTTCAGCCCGCCCATAATTGCCCAGAGCGCGGCCTCCCTTTCAAAGATGAGCGTTGGCGAGGCCGTGATGGAGCTTGATCTTTCCCAGTCTGATGTCCAGGTGTTCCTTAATGCTGGACATGGGGGCATGAATGTGGTTTATCGCCGGGCCGATGGAAATATCGTCTGGATTGATCCGGAACTTCCCTGAGGGCGGGGCATCCGGTTACACATTTCTCTAGCAAGATTAGGGCCGTTCATGGAACTCTCGGATATTCTGTTGAAGGACTGTATTGTTGGTTGTGCCAAGGTTTCTTCCAAGCGCCAGTTGCTGCAGCTTCTGGCGCAAAAGGCCAGTGATGCGCTGGACGTGGATGCCAAGGTCATTTTCGAAACCCTGATGAACAGGGAAAAGCTCGGCTCGACCGGTCTTGGCAATGGAATTGCCATTCCCCATGGCAAGCTTGTGGGTCTGCAGCAGGTTCTGGCCGTGTTTGTTCGCCTGGAAAATCCCATCGAATTTGATGCGGTTGATGATCGCCCGGTTGATCTTGTCATGATGCTGCTGGCGCCGGCCGGCTCCGGTGCCGATCACCTGAAGGCCCTGGCCCGGGTTGCCCGTCTGCTTCGTACCGAGACCCTGGTCGAAAAGTTGCGCTCCTGCCCCGATTGCG
>WFPQ01000210.1 GCA_015487515.1 Hyphomicrobiales bacterium
CGCACCCAGCCCCTGTCATGGGCAAACATGCGGTAACTCTCGAGTATTTCGCGATGTTCCGAAGAAACCTGCATGTCCCCGGACGAGAACATGTCATCGATGCTGACCCGCATGGTCTTTATGGCTGATTGCAGACGCTGTTTTTCCTGTTCCAGGTCATCGGCAACGAAATGGCGCACCACCACCCTGGGGTCATGCAGAACTACCTGTCCCAGGGCCACCCCTTCGGCAAAGCCGACCCCCTCAAAGGCCCGCGGCCTCCTCAGGTCTATGTCCGATCCGGGCTTGATCAGGCTTTCGAATTCCGCCGTGGAAAGCATTTCCGCCATCAGGGTTGCGGTGGTAAGCAGTGCCTCGGTTTCATCTTCTGCAAAAACCCGCCGTTCCCGGTTCTGCACCACCAGAACACCAAGGGTCTGTCCGGCCCGGAGCACGGGGACCCCCAGGAAGCCGTTGAATTCGTCTTCTCCGGTTTCCGGCCTGTAGGCAAAGGACGGGTGGGACTTTGCATCCTCCAGGGCCAGGGTTCGGGCCCGTTCGGCAATATGCCCGACCAGCCCCTCCCCCATTCTCAGGGTGGTCATGTGAACAGCCTCGGGATTAAGCCCCTTGGTTGCAAAAAGCTCCAGGGCAGCATCATCGCGCAGCACGTAGAACGAACAGACCTCGGCCCCCATGTTGTGAGCAATCAGTTCAACGATCTTGTCCAGCCGTTCCTGCGCCCCCAGGGGCTCGGCCATGGCCCGGCGAAGCTGTGCCAGCAATATCCTTGGCCCGGCAATTCCCGTATCATCTCCCCTGTCTGCCATGTCGCCATGACGCCGGCATTTTACCCGGCGCCCCCTGTTTTAAGACTGGTTAATGTTTGATACCTGCAAATCATGGCCTGCAACACTGCCGGCTTCTCCCGGCTGTGCCGGCCCCGCACCGATTTTTCCGGAAAAGCCGCCCGATAGCAGAAACCCTATTCTTCTTCCCTGTCCAGCCCGTAATATGTATGCAGGGCCCTGACCGCAAGTTCGGCATATTCCTCCTCTATCAGGACGGAGGTCTTTATTTCGGAAGTGGTGATCAACTGGATATTGATCCCCTTTTCGGAAAGGGCCTTGAACATCGAGGATGCAACCCCGGCATGGGAACGCATGCCAACCCCGATCACCGAGATTTTTGCGCTGCCCTTGGCCCCGGTTATGGTTTCATATTCAAAACTGTCATTATTGCTGACGGCGGCCATGGCCCTGTCATATTCGCTGTCTGGCACCGTAAAGGTTATGTCGGTCTGCCTGCCATCATCCGAAATATTCTGCACTATCATGTCAACGACTATCTGCTCGTCGGCCAGGGCTCCGAATATCGCCGCTGCCACCCCGGGCCTGTCCTTGACGCTGCGAATGGTGATCTTGGCCTCCGACTTGACCAGGGTAACCCCGGAAACGATCTGTTTTTCCACAATCTCATCCTCATCGCAAACAAGAGTGCCCGGCACTCCGAAATTGGTTCCATCTCTGACATCCTGGAAAGCATCGGGATCGGCAAAACTCGAACGAACCGCCAGCCGCACCCCCTGTGCCATTGCCAGTTCAACCGACCTGGTCTGCAAGACCTTGGCCCCCAATGAGGCCATTTCCAGCATTTCCTCAAAGCTTATCCGCTCCAGCCTCTGGGCCCTTGGCGCTATGCGGGGGTCGGCCGTATAAACCCCGTCCACATCCGTATATATGTCACATCGATCGGCTTTCACGGCCGCTGCCAGTGCCACCGCCGAGGTATCGGACCCCCCTCTGCCAAGGGTGGTTATGCGCCCCTGGGAAGAAATTCCCTGGAAACCTGTTACCACACAGACCTGATTATCTCCGAGCCGTTCATCAAGATCATCTGCCCTTATGTCCTGTATACGGGCCGCCCCGTGAATATCGCTGGTTCTTATGGGAATCTGCCAGCCGCAGAACGATCGGGCCGTTATGCCCATGTCCTGCAGGACTATGGCCATCAGTCCGGCGCTGACCTGCTCCCCGGTGGAAACCACCGCATCATATTCGCGCGCATCATGCAGGGGCGAAGCCTCCTGGCACCATTTCACCAGCTGGTTGGTGGTGCCTGCCATTGCCGAAACCACGACCGCCACCTGGTTTCCCTCGTCCACCTCCCGCCTGATGTGCCGGGCCGAATGACGGATACGTTCCATGTCGGCCAGCGAGGTACCACCAAATTTCATGACTATGCGAGACAACTTACCGGCTTTCCATTCAGGTTTTTTCCAGGGACCAGAACAATCTGGCGCTCAAATGGCACAATTGCACCATTCTTTCAACCGCAAGATATTTCTCAGACAGGTTTCACCGGGCAAAAGTTTGATGTAATGATCCCCGGGGGGACAGATATGGACCAAGTCGATAAATCCCAAAATCACTCCACCAGGAAAGACAGACTGATGGCCGCCAGCACCATAAACGAGACCGAAGTCGCAAAATTTTCAGAACTCGCCGAGCAATGGTGGGATCCGACCGGTAAATTCAAGCCCCTGCACAAGTTCAATCCCGTACGCCTGGCCCATATTCGTGAACGGGTGCTTGAACATTTTGATCTGGATGGCACCAGGCGCTTCCCCTTCAAGGGCCTTGAAATCCTTGATATAGGCTGCGGTGGCGGACTTTTGTGCGAACCCATGGCCCGCCTGGGGGGCAGTGTTACCGGGGCCGATGCCTCCGAGCGCAATATTGCCATAGCAAAAATCCATGCAGAACAATCGGATTTGAAAATAAACTATCTGGCCACCACCGCCGAGGAACTGGCCGCAGGCGGCAGGCAGTTCGACGTGGTCCTTAACATGGAAGTGGTGGAACACGTGGCCGACGTGCCCCTGTTCCTCAAGAGCTGTTCCGATCTCATGAAACCGGGCGGAATCATGTTCGTTGCCACCATAAATCGCACCGCCAAAGCCTATGCCCTTGCCATCATCGGGGCTGAATATGTGCTTAAATGGC
>WFPQ01000211.1 GCA_015487515.1 Hyphomicrobiales bacterium
GAGATGTGTATAAGAGACAGGTTTTATCAAGGGGCTGCAAAGCCAGATTGATTCACTTTGACAATTTGCCGCCTGCCTCTTTTTGGGATTTTTTGATTTCTTTCAGTTGTTCTGCCATGTCAAGGAATGTGGAGACGGGCAGGGTTTCGGCCCTTTCGGTTCCCGTCAGACCGCCTGATTGCAAGAGCTTTTCGACCGGCACCCCGAGGGATTTCAGGCTTTGCCGGATCATTTTGCGCCGCTGCCCGAAGGCGGCCCTCGTGACATCCTCCAGCATGGCAACCTCGATGGGCCTGGCCTTTGCATCCGGTTTCAGATGCACCAGAGACGAGGTTACCTTTGGCGGCGGAGTAAAGGCGCTGGCATTGATGTCGAATTCTATCCTTGCCCTGCTGCGCCATCCGCAAAGGACCCCGAGCCTGCCATATTCCCTTGTTCCTGCCGGGGCGCAAATTCGCATCGCCACTTCCTTTTGAAACAGCAGGGTCAGGCTTTCAAAGAACGGGGGCCATTTTTCCCCGGTAAGCCAGTTGCCGAGCAGGGGGGTTGCAATGTTGTAGGGCAGGTTGGCAATGATCCGCGTGGGGCCTTCGGCCAGTTTGTCATAGTTTACTTCCAGGGCATCGGCCATGATGATTTCCAGCCGCCCCTGGCTGGCCTGGCGGATCTGCTGCAGCGCCGGCAGCAATCTTTGGTCCCGCTCAATGGCAATGACCTTTCCTGCTCCTGCCAGCAGCAGGGACCGGGTCAGCCCGCCGGGGCCGGGCCCCACTTCGATGACCGTTTTCCCTTCAAGATTGCCCCCGGCCCGTGCAATTCTTGAGGTCAGGTTCAGATCGAGCAGAAAATTCTGTCCAAGTTCCTTGCGTGCACCCAGACCGTGCCTTGCGATTACCTCGCGCAATGGGGGCAGTTCTTCAAGCGTGGTCATGGCTTGCAGTTCTTGCCTCCGGGCTCATCTTGTCAGCGCTCCGAATGGCCTCTTTCATGCTTTTGGTGCTTGCCTTTGATGTTCCGGCAATGTCAATGGCCGTTCCATGGTCCGGCGAGGTGCGCACTATTGGCAATCCAAGGGTAATGTTGACTGCCCGGTCAAAGGCGATGGTCTTGATCGGTATCAGGGCCTGGTCATGATACATGGCCACCACCACGTCATATTGGCGCCATTTGGGTGGGTAAAATGCCGTATCCGCGGGCAGGGGACCTTCAATATCCATGCCCTCCTGCTTCAGCATTTCTATGGCCGGGGAAATCATTTCCACTTCCTCGCGCCCAAAGGTTCCCTCTTCCCCCGCATGGGGATTGAGACCGCACATTGCGATTCTTGGTTCAGCAATGCCAAATCCGGTTTTCAGTCCTTTTGCGACATTGCGGGTCTTTTCCACGATCATTTTCTTGCTCAGATATCCCGGAACCCTTGCAAGAGCCATGTGAATGCTCAGCGGCACCACCCTCAGTTCCCTGCTGGCCAGCATCATTATCGGTATTATTTCGCCATTGTTCCCTGCGCAGAGACTGGCGAGAAATTCCGTATGGCCCGGATGTTCAAAGCCCACATCAGCCAGCGCCGCCTTGTTTACGGGAGCGGTTACCAGGGCCCGGCATTTTTTGTCCAGGCAGTCAATGGTTGCATTCTTTATTGCCTGCAGGGCCATTCTTGAGCCTGCCCTGTTGATGGTACCCGGCATGTCTTTTACGGCATCGCCAGTATTGACCACCGGCAGGGCTTGGGGAAATATCCGCCCGGCCTGTTCGGGATCCGTTTCCGTGATCTTTATCTCGAGCCCCAGTCGCCTGGCCCTGTCTGCAAGGAACCGGCCATTGCCATAAACGATGAAAGGAGGCAGTGACTCTTCCTTTCGCTGCGCAAACAGCCGCAATATCAGATCGGGACCAATTCCTGCCGGCTCCCCGATACTTATGGCCAGTGGCTTCATGGCGTGTTCATTCCGGCATCATCAACCATGTTACCTGCTGACGATGCTGGCTTTTGCGCGCAGTTCGGCCAGATATTTGTCGGCCTCTTCCTGCAGCAGGCTGGTTCCGACCTCCTGCCGCAGCTGATTGGTCACGAAGGTCAGGTCCCGGGCTTCGGTTTTCGAGCAGATCGCCAGCATCGACACCCCGTTTTCAACCACGCGCGGTGCGGTTATCCCCCCCACGTCCAGGTGGGCCAGTTGTGATGCAATGGCATCGGGCAACTGGGTTGCATGGCGGCGCCCGAGATCGATGACCGCCGCATCCTTATATGAAAGGGACAGTTCAACGGCGCTCTCACAGCCCTTGAAGGCGCGCCGGTAGCGGTTTGCCTCGGCTGTTCTTCTTGAGCTTGAAATGCCGGATCCCCTTGGAATTATGAACAATATCTCTTTCAGGATATAATCGAAATTGTCTTCCTTTCCGGTCTGGGCTGCGGCCCGTTCTTCCAGTTCCACGTCAGAAATCTGCAGGTTTGCACCAATGGTTCCCCTGACCACGTTTCCCCAGGCTATGGAAGCGCGAAGCCGGTCTCTTAACGTATCCGGGTCCACTCCGTTTTCTCTTAATATCCGGCTGAGATTGTCAGAACTTATGCGCATGTTCTGGGCAATGCTTGCATAGGCGGCGGTTACTTCGCTTTCCTGGGGAACCCGGCCAAGTCGCCTTGCCTCCTGCATTTTCAAAGCCTCATCGACGAGTTCTTCCCTTGCCATTCCAATTCGGGCACTGTTCGAGCCTCCCCGTCTTTCTAGCTGCAACAGCTTGGACCGGTTGGAAATCTGCCGGTCTGTGATCGGTTCCTCGTTTACGGTTATCTTTATGGTTGCCGATTGTGCCATGGCACCGGCATTCATTCCCATCAGCGTTGCCATGGCAAGAAACAGGCATGCAAGGGCATTGCCTATGGCCGGGGTGAATGGTTTCATGATTGTCTTGTCCATGTGCGCTGGGTCCTGGTTGGGATTTACTTCTGGCATTTTAGCCCGTCCCGGGCTTTCTAGGCAAATAAAGTCTTTGGCAGTTGGTATGCTTGCAGAACGAATACGGCCAAAATCTGCCGCAGGCTTTCCGATTGCAAATCCGGCCGATCAAAAATCGTTCATTGGGTATGATGATTCAAATTCCATACCGGGCTAGCTTCCCGGGCCCTTGAGAGAAAAATTGACTGAAAAGCTGTGCTCCACGGCCGATGTCGTCACGTTTTGCTTGGCGCTGTAGCTGGCCCCATAGGACAGAAAATTGTCGTCATAGCCTGCTCCCAGCGAGGCCTTTGACCAGGTTCCTGCAATCATGTCCCAGTTTACTCCCGTGGTTACCTTCCAGTAATCGGCTACCGTAACGCCGACATTTGCACCTATCGTCTGCACATCGTTGGTTATGCCGCGGGCCGGTTTTGCCGGCAGATAAAAATAGTCTGTTCCAAGGGAGAAGTCTGATAAATTGACCCTGCTGGCCACCGCTGCCCGTACTATCGAGGCGGTCCCCGGATCAAATTCCATCTTTGCCCCTACTTCGATGCCGGTCCCCAGCCCTGCCTGGGCTCCGGCCACTATCAATGAGGAGGTATTTTCAAGACCGCTCATATTGCCGGTCTGGGCATGATCGATCAGGGAAAAACTGTTCGTGC
>WFPQ01000212.1 GCA_015487515.1 Hyphomicrobiales bacterium
GAGGCGGCCGGGGCAGGACGGGGGCATTCCTGGCCGTCTTTGACAGAAGCGGCAACGGGCATTTGCTCAGAAAGGTTGCCCGTCGGTGTCTCAAGCACGAAATTGCTCATTGAAATTTCCTTTTCAGAATTTTCTTTGAATTTTCTGGCGCAGGATGATGGCACTCAGATTCATCAGGATCAAAAAGACGACAAGCACGATGATCGCCGCCGAAGCCTTTTCCAAAAAGGCCCGCTCCGGGCTGTCGGCCCACAAGAATATCTGCACCGGAAGGGCAGTGGCCGGGGCCAGAATGGAATCGGGGGCATCGACGATGAAGGCAACCATTCCGATCATCAGGAGCGGGGCGGTTTCGCCAAGGGCCCGGGCCATGCCGATTATGGCCCCGGTCAGCATGGCGGGCATGGCAAGGGGAACCACGTGGTGAAAGACCATCTGGACGGGAGTGGCACCAAGGGCAAGGGCCCCGTGGCGGATCGAAGCGGGAACCGAACGCAGGGCGGCACGGGCCGCAATTATGATGGTGGGCAGGGTCATGAGGGCCAGGACCAGGCCCCCGACCAGGGGCGAGGATCGCGGCAGGCCAAAAAGATTTATGAAAATACCAAGACCCAGTAGGCCAAACACGATGGAGGGAACCGCTGCCAGGTTGGTTATGTTGACCTCGATGAAATCACTCCAGGAATTCTTCCTGACGAATTCCTCCAGGTAGATGGCGCTTAAAATGCCAACGGGAAATGAAATGGCAAGACAAATGGCAAGGCTCAGAGCGGTGCCGGCAAGGGCCGAAAATATCCCGGCCAGTTCCGGCTCCCGGGAATCCCCGGCCGTGAAAAAGGTAACGTTGAAAAAGGTCCTGATGGAGCCATCCTGCTTGAGTTCATCAACCCATGAAACCGCCTCCCCGGGCAGGCGCCCGGCATTTCCCTGCCGGGTTTTTTCAGCACTTCCCTTGAAATAAAGGTCAACATCATCCGAAGCAATAAACCACAGGCGGACAATATCGCCCGGGGCAGCGGAATTCCTGATGACGAAGTCCCTAAGGGTAAAGGGGGCCTGAATGCTCAGCAGCCCATTGAGCTGGCGCTTTTGCGAACGGCTCCTTGCCTCCGGGAACCTCTGGCGCAGGGCATCCCTTAACATGCCGTCATAATCGGCATTTTCCAGGGACACCCCATCAAACCGGTCCTGTTGCAGTTTTACATCAAGGGCAATCCTGGTCTGCTTGAGCGCCCCTGCCCCCATGCCGGCAATGATTGCCAGCATCAGGACCAAAAATCCAAGGGCTGCCATGATGGAAATGAGCCCGGACCATTTGAACATGGTTTCGAAACGGCGACGGCGGGCAAGGTTCTTGCCGGGTGTAAGGAAATCTCTATTCATATTTGCGCCGGTAATTCTTCACGATTTTCTGGGCCAGCATGTTCAGGATCAAGGTTACTAGAAACAGCAGCAGACCAAGGGCAAAGGCCGAAAGGGTCTTGGCGCTGTCAAACTCCTGATCACCGGTCAGCAGGGCAACTATCTGGGCGGTAATGGTGGTCACCGCATCAAGGGGGTTGGCCGAAAGGTTGGCAGCAAGGCCGGCGGCCATGACAACTATCATGGTCTCGCCAATGGCGGTGGAGGCGGCAAGCAGAAGGGAGCCGGCAATGCCCGAAGAGGCAGCGGGCAGAACCACCCCAAGTATGGTTTCGGAACGGGTGGCCCCAAGACCCAGCGAAGCATCTCGCAAAGCCCCCGGAACCGCATTTATGACATCATCGGAAAGGGAGGAAACAAGGGGTAGTATCATGATCCCCATGGCCAGACCGGCAGCCAGGGCGCTTTGGGACGCAATTTCAAGACCAAGGCCGCTGCCACTGACACGAAGGAAGGGAGCAATGACAAGGGCGGCAAAAAAACCATAGACGACCGAAGGGATGCCAGCCAGGATTTCCAGCATGGGTTTTATTAATGCCCGCTGGCGGGAACCGGCATATTCGGAAAGGTAAATGGCAGAAGACAGGCCCAGCGGGGTGGCCACGAGC
>WFPQ01000213.1 GCA_015487515.1 Hyphomicrobiales bacterium
CATCAGGTCTTCCCCGAAGCGTATCTGCGGATTGGCCCGACCGGCACTGGCAAGGATTTTACCATCCATCAGGTCGACCAGGTGGGCCGCAACGGTGGTCGATCCTATGTCCACGGCCATGCCCAGCAGTTTTTCACAGTAACCGGGAAAGATAGCGAGCAATCGGGGCCGTTGCCCCGACACGTCGACCGCCACCGTTATCTTCCAGTCCGCCCCGGTCAGCATCTTTTGAATGTCTGCCAGCAGGGTAAAGGGAATCTCTGGATTTTTCAGGGAAAAATCCTTCTCAAGGGCCATGGCCAGCCGGTCCGCATCGCCCGAGAGGGTATGCAGGTCGGGTTTTTCCAGTTCCACGTAGCAGAGGCGAATGGCCGGATTCTTCACCATGCCATAGGTATCTGCATCCTTGCGAATGGTCTGCCCGGCAATTATGGAAGCGGCCGGAACATCGATTACCAGGTCTCCCTCTATCCTTGCCGAACAGGACAGGCGCCTGTCCCCGGCCAGCCCCCGCAGCCTGTCATAGCGCTGTTCCACGTCTCCTCGCGGACTGAGGTTGCCCCGGCGGCTCTCAACCTTGAATTTTGCAAACCTGCCCTCGACCACGCTCACCTGGCAGCGGCCGCAAATTCCCCTGCCGCCGCAAACGCTCTCGATATTGACCCCGAGTTGTCTTGCCGCATCAAGCACGGTGGTTCCCGGCTCAAACTGCCCACTCTTGCCCGAAGGCTGAAAGACAACCCGTGCCTTTTGCACGTTACTGGTGATTTTGGCGTTATCTTCCATGGGTACCGGGTTTCATCATCATTGGCCTTGGCAGGCGGATCAGGGATTTTTCAGCGCCGGCGCCTGCCTCCCCGGCGGCGGCCTCCCTCTGCTCCTTCAGGAGGCTTCGGCCGGTTTGCCTGCAGCCATTGGGCACAATCCGGATCATGACCATTAAGCACATTGGCTGCCAGAACCGCCATCATCTGTTCCGAATGCAGCGGGTTCATTATGGCCGAAGTCATGCCCATGGCCGCCGCCATGGAAATGAAATGCCCGGTCAGCACATGGCGGTTTGGCACCCCAAACCCCACATTGGAAGCCCCGCATATGGTATTTACCTCAAGCTCCTCGCGCAGGCGACGCACCAGGGTAAAAACCTGCAATCCCGCATCATTCATCGCCCCCACCGGCATGACCAGGGGATCCACGATCACGTCATTTCTGGCAATGCCATGATCGGCCGCCCTTTCGACTATTTTCCTGGCCACGTCAAAGCGCACGTCCGGGTCGGTCGAAATTCCGCTTTCATCATTGGAAATTGCCACCACCGCCGCCCCGTGTTTTTTTACCAGGGGCAACACCCTTTCAAGGCTTTCCTCCTCGCCGGTCACCGAATTGACCAGTGCCTTGCCCTGGTAAACCGCCAGTCCGGCCTCAAGGGCATCTATTATGGAACTGTCGATGGAAAGGGGAACATCGGTTATGGACTGCACGAGTTCTATGCATTCGGCCAGAATTTTTGGCTCGTCGGCCAGGGGAATTCCCGCATTGACGTCCAGAACCGTGGCTCCCGCTGCCACCTGGGCCAGGGCATCGGCCTTTACCCGGGAATAGTCCCCTTCCTTCATTTCGGCAGCCAGAAGCTTGCGCCCGGTCGGATTTATGCGCTCACCGATAACGCAAAATGGCTGATCAAAGCCGATCGTCACTTCTTTTTTCAAGGAGGATAGAATGGTTTTTGTCATGATTGATCTTTCGCTCGGGAACCCTGTTGAGTTTTTATTGTTTTTTCCGGAATTGAAGGGGAGGGGGGTACAGAAGACGATGCCGCCCCTGGCAAGCGGGATGCAAAAGCCCCGGAAGCCGCAGAAGCCGCAGCGCCAGCAGCAGCACCGGCAGCGTCATCATCACCAGCACCGGTCTTTTCCCGCCCCCCGTTCCTGGCCAGTTCCGCCAGCCGGGAACCGGGATAGGCAGCTTCCATTTCTTCGGCCAGCTTTTCCACGGCCTTGCCGATATCGTCTTCGTCCAGTTCAATACTGCTCTTGCGCCATTCCTTCAGATATTCATCCGTATCGGTGGCCCCGCCAACCATGGCGGCCCTGTCCACCGCAACGACAAAACGCTCGTCCAGCTGATGCTTGATGGCCCTGCGCCCCTTTCCGGCCATGATCTGGGTGGGAATGTCCCGCCACCATATTATAGATACCGTGCTCATCGGATCAGTCCGTTCATTTCACCAGTTTCCCCGGTTTTTGCATCTTTCCGGTTTTCCCGCTTCCCCGGGAACCGCCCTGCCTGTTCCATTATCGAAGTGTCCAGCAGTCCGAATCCCGTTTGCAGTTTTTCAAAGCGCAGACCGAGCCGCCGGGCCGCATCCCTGGCCTTTTCCTCCAGTTTTTGGTCGTTGCTCTGGGTCATGAAAAGCAACCGGCTGTAATTTCCGAAATATTCCTCCAGCAACTGGGGATGACGATCGAGCCCGAGGGGCCTGTAGACCAGGGTATCGAACTGGCGGGCCAGGTAATCGGTCAGATAAAAGGTTCCCGGTTCCTGCTCATGCATTTTTTCAAAATTCCCGATCCCGGCAAAAAATGCATAACAATGGGCCCCCTGCAGGCGGGTTGCGCCAAACTCCCTTATTACCGAATCAAGGGCCCCGGCGGTGC
>WFPQ01000214.1 GCA_015487515.1 Hyphomicrobiales bacterium
ACCTGAATCACTCCAGATCATGGATGAAAGGGAAACATAAAAATGGCCGATTTATGATAGCCGCCGCATCGGTGGAAAACCCGCCCATTTCCGGTCATGATCAGGACCCTGCCCCCAGAATACGGGCCAGCGCCATGACCTGGGATGCGTGATTCATGGTAAAGAAGTGAAATTGCCTGACCCCCCCATCCATCAGTTCGCTGACCTGTTCGCCCGCTACCGAGGCGGCAACCAGCGCATGGGTACCCGGGTCGTTTTCCAGCCCTTCGAACCTTTGGGCCAGCCACAGGGGAACCTTTGCCCCGCATTTCCTGGCAAAGGCGCTGATCCTTTCAAAATTGTGGATCGGCTGAATTCCCGGAACCACCGGCATGCCGACATTGGCCTTTTCCACCCGTTCCATAAACCGCCAGTAATCATTGTTGTCAAAGAACATCTGGGTCAGGGCCCGCGAAGCCCCGGCATCCCGCTTGCGCTTCAGATTGTCCATTTCCTCGTCCCAGCTTGAACTTTCCGGATGCATTTCCGGATAGGCAGCCACCGAAACGTCAAAGTCCGCTATCTGCCTGATGCCGGCAACCAGATCGACACTGGAAGCATAACCATCCGGATGAGGAATGAATTTTTCACCCACCCCCTCCACCGGGTCTCCCCTGATGGCGACTATCCTGCGCACACCCGCATCATAATATCCCCGCACCACCTCGTCCACCTGTTCCCGGCTGGCCCCGACGCAGGTAAGATGGGCCGCTGCATCTATTCCGGTTTCGCTGCTGATGCGCGAAACCATGCGCAGGGTACGCTCACGGGTAGAACCGCCCGCCCCATAGGTTACGGAAACGAATTCCGGATCAAGGGGAATGAGCTTTTCAAGACTGTTCCAGAATCTCTCCTCGGCCTTTTGTGTCTTGGGCGGAAAGAACTCGAAGGACAACTGGAAATCCGGTTTCTTTTCCATTGGCAATCGGCTTTTTCTTGTCTGTGTCATCAGCAGTAATCTCTTGTTTGAACTCGTCGTTCTGTAATCAGCGGGCATCTGGCAAAGGCCCCGCCCCCCTTGATAGCATCCACAGGCAGACGCTCAGGCCCCGTTCGTCTTCGCCATTTTCGAATTTTTCGAAAAAATCAATCTGCAAGCCCGCGGCCCCGGCCCAGTTTTCCATTTGCCGTTCGGAGAGGCCAAGCCGCCTGTGAGCATCATTGCGGCGCAGAAATTCCAGTTCATGGGGAGCAAAATCCACCACCAGGACCCTTCCATCATCCTCCAGTATTCCTGCCGCCTTCAGCAGAACCTGCCCCGGATCATCGAAATAATGCAGTACCTGGTGCAATATGATCAGGTCTTCCCTTTGATTGCCGCTATCGAACGCAAGAATATCCCCGAGCCGGACCTGGGCATTGCTGATGCCCGAGGCGCTCAGCTTGGCCCGCGCCACCCCGATCATTTCCCGGCTCAAATCTATGCCGGTGCCATATTCATACCTGCCATGCAGCAATTCGAGCATGCGCCCGGTCCCCGAGCCCATGTCCAGCAGGCGGGAAACCGGCCTTTCTCCGACCACCCGCAATATGGCCGCCTCCACCGCCTCTTCGGGCACGTGCAATCTTCGCAAACTGTCCCAGTTTTTTGCAACCTTGGCAAAATACTCATCAGCCTGCCGCTGATGCTTTTTCCTTATGGCTGCCAGGGCTTTCCTGTCATCTATTAAAACCTTGCTGTCACCCTTGACCGCCCCCAGCAAGACCCCGATCAGCCTGCGTTCTTCTCCCGGATCGGCAATCCGGTAATAGGCCCACGCCCCCTCGGCACTTCTCACCACCAGCCCGGCCTCGGCCAGAAGCTTCAGATGACGGGAAACCCTTGGCTGACTTTGCTGCAATATGTCGGTAAGATCTTTTACGGAAAGTTCTCCCTCGGCCAGCAACGCCAAAAGACGCAACCGGGTCGATTCCCCGGCCGCCTTCAGCACCATTACCATTTTTTCAAAATCCGCCAACAGGACCTCCAGGCATATAAAGATATCTTTATAT
>WFPQ01000215.1 GCA_015487515.1 Hyphomicrobiales bacterium
GGAAAGCTGGGTCTGGCCGGTGAAAGGATTGATGCTGGTGCAGGCCGAAACCAGCAAAACAAGGGTGGTGGCAGCAATGATACGGTATTTCATGGCGAAAGCTCCCCATCTTTACAGTCAGGCGGTGATTGTCGGCAGACAGGGCAGGATATTGTTATTGTTCGCTTCAAAAGTCCAGATGCGGGCATCGGATTCATTCAATCCGAGACTTGTTAAGACAGGGATTTGCTCAACTGTCTGCCGGTCCGGAATCTTCTTGTTGCCGGTCCGGGGGCAGGGTTTGCTTCTTTTCAAGGCCTGCAAGCAATCCGGCAATCTTTTCGGCATGGGGAAGGTGCTGGGCACGCATGGAAAAATTCAGGGTGACGTTCTTGCGGGCCGGAACGAAGGTGCAAAGGTTGGAACCGGGGTGATAGGAGCCGCAATATATGGGCTCGATCAGCCCCCTGGTCAGGTCCCCGTAGGTTCTGTGGGGAGGAACCATGGTCAGCACTATGTCGTAATTGCCGTTGAAGCGGAAAAACCTGTCCGAGTAAAGAAAAGGCAAGATTCTTGAAATCATCCGGTGGGCCGCAAGCATGGTGTTGAGCAGGAACTGCATTTTCGTGATGTCCCTGGCTTCTACCTGGCCTATGGTCTCATCGACCTTGCGGATGAAGTCCTCAAGATCGTCGCAAACCTCGAATATGGCCTCGATGGAACGAACCCGGAAAAAATCATCGTCATAGTCGTGGCGTTCGGAATCCAGCATGGTGTAGATGCCGCGGATCCTTTTGCTGGAAAAGCCCTTGCCTCCATCGTTAAGGGCATACATGACCAGGGCAAACATCAGCGAGCGCTGGCGGACCTTGAGCCGATTGGCCACACTTCGAAGGGGCGCCCTTTCAAATGCCAGGCTGCGAAAGCCCATTTCAACTTCCCCGGGAGAAAGAATGTGGGCCGAAATCATGTGCATGGGCAGCATCAGTGCGGTGCCAAGGGCATAGGAAATGCGCTTGCGCAGGGGAACCTTGTTGCCCGGAGAGGACATGGTGCCATGGGACGATGGCTGGGAGCGGGTCAAAAGGGCGGAATCGGATCCCTCCATGATGGCATGGGATGAACGCACCATGATCATTGATGCCCGGCCCAGTTCATCGGGGCCATTGCGCCTGACGATTGCCTGGACCCGGAACAGGGGCAGGCTGTCGTCTTCATAAAGGTCACGCCCGTTATTTATCCACTTGTCCGGGTAACCATCAAAATCATCCACCTGTTCGATGGAAGTTATGGCCTCCAGCAGGTGCTTGGGAAAAGGCTGGCCAGGTCTTGCCCCCACATAGCCATGGGTGAGCTGGGGGGCCAGGGCCGCCATCTGGGCCACGATCGAGCAAAGCTTTTCCTTGTCAAATCCTTCGGTGGAAAAGGCGGTGAAATAAACGGTGTTTCTCGCCTTGTACAAAAACCACTGAAAATTGGTGAAAAGGGCATGGGGGTGCTTGCGGACGGCGGCAAGGGCTTCGTCCAGCACGTTGTTTTGTTCTGCAGGAAAACTGGTTGTTGAAAAGCTTTTCATTTTGATCCTCCTCCCAGAGAATGCCCCCTCGTTCAGATCGGATGCAAAAAGTCTGACGCATATGCCGCCCGCCCGGCACGTGGCCTGTCAATGTCAGCTTTTCCATTAGCCTCGTTGATCCGGCATCAAGCTTAACTGCCCTGCCAGCGGGTCACAAGTCATAATAATCGTAATGGTTATTGGCAGGACTGAGGTTATTTTAATTTATCCCGTTGGTAATCGCTGTTTTTCTTGTATAGTCGGTGACATTTGCACGATCGGGTGCTGCCGGGTTCTCATCAGGGGTTTGTCGTGGATCGGTTTTTCAAAATCATTGCAGCTGTTTTTTCGTTCGTCGTTCTAGTGGCGTTTTCAACCATGGCGATGGCCCAGAATTTCGATGATATCATCAAGGCTTATTCTGCCGGAGATTACGAGACTGCCCTTGAGGGCCTGAGGCCGCTGGCCGAGCAGGGCAATGCAAGGGCGCAATACAATCTGGGGGTGATGAACGAAAAGGGTATCGGTATGCAGGTAAATCCCGAGCGCTCCGTGTTCTGGTACAGGAAGGCGGCCGAGCAGGGCCATGCCAACGCGCAGAACAATCTGGGCCTGATGTACAAGCGCGGGCTGGGAGTTGAAAGGGATGCCGGGGAGGCGGTGCGCTGGTATCGCCTTTCGGCCGAGCAGGGCAACGCGCTGGGCCAGTTCAACCTGGGACGCTCCCTTGCCAGTGGCGAGGGAGTTGAAAGGGACATGGAGGCGGCCATCAGGTATATTTCGGCCTCGGCGGAACAGGGATATGACATGGCCCAGAACGCCCTGGGCTCCTTTTATCAGAGTGGGGACGGGGTGGAGCCGGACATGGAGGCGGCGGCGGGCTGGTACGGGAAGGCCGCCGAGCAGGGCAATGTAACTGCCATCAACAATCTTGCCGTCATGTATGCGCTTGGGGTCGGGGTGGAAAAGGACCCGGCCATGGCGGCCCGGCTGTACAGGGAGGCCGCAGACGGGGGAAACAGCCGTTCGCAACTGAACCTGGCCAATGCCCTGATGGACGGGCTCGGGGTGGAAAGAAATGTGGAGGAGGCCATAGCCTGGTATCAAAGGGCGGCCCAGGGGGGGATGGTTGATGCCAAGTTCAATCTTGGACTGATATATTTGCGCGGAATGGGGGTCGAGGTCGATTTCCGCCAGGCCGGGCGCTGGCTGCAGGAAGCGGCGGAACAGGGGCATGCAAGGGCCCAGTTCAACCTGGGACTGCTATATGAGAACGGGGCAGGCACGGCCCGGAACCTGGAAGAGGCGGTGCGGTTATATTCCCTGGCGGCAGAACAGGGATTGTCGGATGCACAGGTGCAACTGGCCATATCATATTATGGGGGCAAGGGAGTCGAGAAGGACTTTTCAAGGGCCTACGAGCTTTTCCGGATGGCAGCGGAACAGGGCAATGCAAGGGCATTTGGGAGCCTTGGCATCATGTACCTGCAGGGGGATGGCGTGGAAAGGGACGGCGTAAAGGCCCACATGTGGTGGAGCATTGCGGTGGCGAACGGCAATGAAAGACTGACCCGCAACCTTGAATTCGCCACTTCCCAGATGAGCCCCGAACAGCTGTCGGCCTCCCGGGCAATGGCCCAGGCCTGTGTATCTTCGGATTTTGAAGATTGCGGATGGGAATGAATTCGGGCTAGGCTGACCTTTCCGTAAGAAAAATCACAGCAGAATTGCAGCGGGTAAAAACCGCCTGTTCAGGGTGTTGAGCGTTGAACTCCAGGTTCATGGCAAATGGCAACCGGTGACTGACGCAGTTTGCAAAAATCGACAGACAAAGGCCGGGTCATGCCAGGATCGAGTAAAAATCCACAGCGGGAAGCTGATGCAGGACCGCGGGGGACAGATGTCGCGGCAGGGGGTGTTTCGGGAGTTCTGGCGGCCCTTGGCGCCTATGGACTCTGGGGAATGTTTCCGCTCTTGTTCAGAATGCTGGACGGGGTCAGCCCGCCGGTGATCGTGGCCCACAGGGTTTTATGGTCCCTGGTGTTCGTCGGCATCATTCTGAGATGGAATGGCAGGATGGGCGAGGTGGCGGCCGCCCTGAAAGACGGGAGAACATTGCGCAACATTGCCCTTTCGGCCGCAATCCTTGCCCTTAACTGGCTGGTATTCATCTGGGCCGTGGAGACCGAAAGGGTGGTGGAGGTGAGTCTTGGCTATTTCATAAACCCCCTGGTCAACGTGGCGCTGGGAATGGTGCTGCTGGGAGAACGGCAGAACAGGTGGCAATGGCTGGCCATAGGACTTGCCATCATTGCAATGGCAGTTCAGACCATTGGCATGGGAGCAGTGCCGGTAATCTCGCTGACCCTGGCAATCTCCTTTGGATTTTACGGATATCTGCGCAAGACGGTTCCGGTTGTTTCGGCCCCCGGCCTGTTCGTGGAAACGCTCCTCATGACCCCGGTGGCCCTGGGATACCTGGTTTATGTGTTCGTGGTTTTGGGCCCCGGATATCTCATGGATCCGGGGCTGCTTGTTCTCCTGGTGCTGACGGGCCCTTTCACTGCCGGAGCCCTGCTGATCTTTGCCTTTGCGGCCCGGCGCCTGCGTCTTACCACTCTTGGCATGTTCCAGTATATAGCGCCAAGCATGCATTTTGTAATTGCCGTATGGATATTCAGGGAGCCCCTCAATACCATCCAGCTGGTCAGTTTCGTTCTGATCTGGATCTCCATCGGGGTCTATACATTCGATTCCATCAGGTCCGGCCGGGAACAAAGGGAAAGAAGCAATGGCTGAAAATGAAGAGGGAATGGCAGTCGAAATCGTGCCCGCCAAAAAAAGACATGGCCTGGTCGAGGGGGTATACGGGGCCTTTGGTGATGGATTTGTCAGCAGGAAACAGGAATTTTTGAACCTGACCCTTGAAGGAATTGCAGGGGACAGGCATTGCGGCCTGACCAGGAAAAGCAATTCGCGCGAGCCCTGGTACGAGAGCGGAACGATAATGCGCAACGAGCAGCAGGTTTCGATCGTTTCCAGGGAAGAACTGGAAATGCTGGCAGGGGAACTGGAAATAAGGGAAATCCGTCCCGAATGGCTTGGATGCAATATCTGCGTTGGCGGAATCGATCATCTCTCCCTGCTTCCCCCCCGCACGATCCTGATGTTCGAGGGGGGCGCAAGCATAAGGATTGACGGGAACCGGGGCCCATGCAGGAAAACCGGAAGGGAACTGGCCAGGCGGGCCGGCAGGTGCAGGAAAAA
>WFPQ01000216.1 GCA_015487515.1 Hyphomicrobiales bacterium
GATTTGCCCCGGGGGTTCGTGATCTAGCGTTCCCTTGCATCCTGCAAAATCATTTTTGCCCCCTTCTGGGCGATCATTATTGTCGGGGTGTTGGTATTGCCCGAGGTGATGGTGGGCATGATCGAGGCATCAACCACTCTCAACCTGTCAATTCCGAAAACCCGCAGCCGCTCATCCACGACTGCCATCGGATCGCTGGGCAGGCCCATCTTCGCGGTGCCCACCGGGTGAAAGATGGTGGTTCCGATGTCTCCGGCCGCCTTTGCCAGGGCCTCGTCGTCATCGCCGGTTCCGGGGCCGGGCAGATATTCTTCGGGCTGGTATTTGTCCAGGGCCGGCTGTTTCATGATTTTCCTGGTGATGCGGATGGCCTGTGCGGCAACTTTTTTGTCACTGTCGGTCGAAAGATAGTTGGGGGCGATTACCGGCGGCTCATTGATGGCGCGGGATCTTATCCTGACGGTTCCCCTTGAGGTGGGGGCGAGGTTGCAGGCGCTAAGGGTTATGGCATCGAAGCGGTGCAGGGGATCGCCGAACTTGTCAAGGGAAAGGGGCTGGGCATGAAACTGGATGTCCGGCCGTTCCCGGTCCGGGGAGGAGCGGGTGAATATGCCCAGTTGCGAGGGGGCCATGCTCAGGGGGCCGGAGCGTTTCAGGGCATATTCGAGGCCCATCATGGCCCGCTTGAACAGGGAATGGTAGTCGGTGTTAAGGGTGCGGACATTGCTGACCCTGTAGATTGCCCTTTGCTGGAGGTGATCCTGGAGATTTCGTCCGATCCCCGGCTTTTCCAGTTCAACCCTAATGCCCAGCGGGGCCAGCCATTCCCCGGGGCCCATTCCGCTGCGATGCATGATCTGGACGGAGCCGATGGAGCCGGCGCTCAGAACGACTTCCCCCCGGTTTTCTGCCAGCATCCGCTGGCCGTTTCGCTCGAATTCAACTCCGGTTACCTGGTGATTTTCAACCTTTAAGCGATCAACACAGACCCCGGTCAGTATTTTCAGGTTGGGGCGGGACTTGACCGGGTTGAGGAAGGCATGGGCGCTTGAAACCCTTCTGCCGCGGCGCTGGTTGACCTGAAAATAACTTACCCCCTCGTTGTTTCCGCAATTGAAATCCCTGGTCCATGCTATTCCCATTTGTGCCGCCGCATCACCTATGGCATCAAGGATCTCCCATTTCACGCGGGGTTTTTCCACGTGCCATTCCCCCCCGGTGCCGTGGAAACGGCTGTCGCCGTCAAAGTGATCATCGATCTGGATGAAGGCCTCAAGCACATCTTCCCAGCCCCATCCGTTCAGGCCCAGCTGGCGCCAGTGGTCATAGTCGGCAGCCTGTCCGCGCATGTAGACCATGGCGTTTATTGCCGAACAGCCACCAAGAACCTTGCCGCGCGGATAGTTGAGGGATCGCCCGTTCAGGCCGGCTTCGGCCACGGTCTGGAACATCCAGTCGGAACGGGGGTTGCCAATGGCAAACAGGTATCCTGCCGGTATGTGGTACCATATCCAGTCATCACGCTCCCCCGCCTCCAGGAGCAGGACCCGGTGGGAAGGATTTTTTGACAACCGGTTGGCCAGAACGCAACCGGCAGAACCGGCTCCGACAATTATGAAATCATAAGTTCCCTCCAGCGTGGAGATGGTTTTCTGCTGCAATTTCTCCCCCGTAATGACCCCCTATTCCAATAGAATGCAAATTCGGATAGTATGACAACATGTAAATTGCCAGTTTTATCAAATAATTGATGTGGCAAGCAACATTTTGAAAGAATCCCGGGGTGCATTGCCAGGGGCATGTCATGGGAGGACGGGCGCGGGGAATAACGGGCAGGCGCAGAAAGTCCTTCAGTTCCGCTCATGCACTGGCAGGGCGGCGGGTCCTGGAGAATCAGGGACGGCATGCCCTGAAAAACGGCAGGCAAGGGTCGCTTGATCAGGGGTCGCTTGATATTGCAGATGTTTCATTTGCGGGAACTTGCCTTGCAGGAACTTGAAATATCTGGCGGCCGGGCTGATTGAAGGCAAGATGCCGGCATGTCAGCGGCCCCGGGCAAGAATCGGATTGCAAATTTCGGGAGATCAGACATGACTGTTTCTGCACTTTTGAGCAACAAGCC
>WFPQ01000217.1 GCA_015487515.1 Hyphomicrobiales bacterium
CCTCAAAGCCATGTCCATAGGCCCCATGCTGGAGCCGGATCAGGCCGTGGTCTGGCGCGGTCCCATGGCATCTTCGGCCCTGCGCCAGTTGCTGCGGGAAACCGACTGGGGCCAGCTTGACGTGCTGATAATCGACCTGCCCCCCGGAACCGGAGACATTCAGATTTCCCTTTGCCAGCAGGTCGAACTGGCCGGGGCAGTAATAGTTTCCACCCCCCAGGACCTGGCCCTGATAGATGCCAGAAAAGCCATGGACATGTTCATCAGGATGAAAATCCCCATGCTGGGCCTGATAGAGAACATGAGCTATTTCGTCGCCCCCGATACGGGAAAACGCTATGACATCTTTGGCCATGGGGGGGCAAGATCCACCGCGAAAACCCTTAAAATACCATTTTTGGGCGAAGTTCCCCTGCACATGAAAATTCGCGAGCTTTCCGATGAAGGCACCCCGGTTGCAACGATCGACCCCGGCGGCATCGAAGCCGCGGCCTTTACCGATATTGCCAGCAAGGTTGCAAAAAACCTGAAATGAGGACTACCCCCCAGGGGGACAGGCGCATTTGCACCAATACCGGCCTGGAAAATCTCGGCCATCCGGATATGCTTTGTGATTTTCATTTGACCTTGTCACAAATTCGCTCCGTCAGAATGGCTCGAATGAACAACGTGGTGAGAACTCACATCTAACGCTTGATCAGCGCATAAAATTCGCTCAGCAGCCTTTTCTGGTTTCCGACCTGGCATTTTGCAAGAATGTTCTGCACGTGCCAGCGCACGGTTCCATAGGTGCGCCCTGATTCCTCGGCAATCATTTTCAGGGATTTGCCGGAAATGAGATCATGCAATATGCTCACCTCGGTGCGGGTCAGCGAATATTTTTCCCCAAATGCAATTATCTCCCCGCCGGGTCCATTGTCACTGCATCCGCCCGGTTTGACATCAAAGGCACAGACCATGGTTGCCAGGTGGCGCATGAAAAGCGTTATGCGCTGTTTTTCGGCATCCGAATAATCTTCGTCATTCTCCCCACGCCACATGAACAATACCAGTGGCGAACCGTTTGGCAAAATGGCATGGACCACCAGGAAGTAGAACACGTCGTTTTCCCTGAGAAATATCCTGGTTGTCTCGTGGGACCGGTATTCATCATCACCCATGTGATCGGTGCGCCTGAATGGCTCGAGCGGATTGATATCATCCTTGAACATGTTATCGAGCCTGTTTATGCCTTTTGAAAAAAATTTTTCCAGCAGTTCCCTGTCGGTCGTTGCGATCAGTTCATCCGGAGAATTCAGGTCGAGCAACTCATTGTCCGGAGGCGTGCAGTAAATTACCAGCTGCGAGGAAAAGATCCTCGAAAATTCGACAGCAAAACCGCCCCAGTCCTGCTCCCTGCCGGACAAGTGCTTGTGCGCACTGTCATAAAGCCTTTCAAGATCGATCATCAATAATGCCCAAAAACCAAATTCACCTATCAATTGATAGGCGAAACCCCGCCCCTGAATCGATAATTTCCAGCCATTAAGAAAGTTTCACCCATTTAGCAAGCCTTGAGAATTTCAAATGAAATATTACCCACTCCGCAAATCTGCAATTGCCCTGCTGACTACAACCGCATTTTTTTCACCCGGAACATTTGCTGCAGAATATACGGTTTCAAGTCCGACCACGGTCCAGAATGGCGGTGCGGGAAATATCCTGGACGGAAATGACAGCCTGACCATAACCGACCAGGGCTCGATCGATACCACCGGGGCAGCCAACGATGCAGTCAATGCCAGCGGGGATTTCATAACGATAACCAACCTGGGATCCATCATCGCAGGCACCGGCAATGCAGATGGCATTGACCTGAACAACAACAATACCGTCAACAACATGGGCACCATCACCAGCGTACGCGAAGGTATTCAGGCAATAAACAACAACATGATCAACAACAGCGGCTCCATAACCACCACGAGCCAGTTTGGCGAAGGTATTTCGGTCGATTCATCCAACACCATCAATAACAGCGGCTCCATAACCACTACCTCACAGGAATCCGATGCCATTTATTTTTCCGGCACGAAAAATTCCATAGTGAACAGCGGAACCATCTCCACCGCCGGCAATACCTCCCGCGGTATCATGGATGGTGGCATATCGGCCAGTCTGGCCGACAGGAACTCTATCACCAACACGGGAACGATCACTACCGCAGGCGTGGATTCCCTTGGGATTTTTATTAGCGGTTTTGGTGAAATAACCAACACCGGCATCATAAGGACCACGGGCGGCAACGCGGATGCGATCTGGCTCAATGATGATGACAATGTCGTAAACAACTCGGGCGAAATCTACGCACTCGGGGCCAACGCCAGTGCCATTCGTGCCGACAATTCCTCCTTTGGCACCGTGATCAACAACTCCGGCAAGGTTATCGCGATAGAAGGGGACACGTTCAGATTTGAAGCCACCGACGGTCGCCTCAACCTTTCGGCCCCCTCCTTCATCGGCGGGCGCATAGACATGGGAACCTCCAACGCCGTCAACATAACCACCGGCCGTTCCCAATCCGTCCTGTGGGACTTTTCCACCGGCAATCCGACCATGGCCTTTGCCGGTCCCGTCCCATGGGCATGGGATGGTGC
>WFPQ01000218.1 GCA_015487515.1 Hyphomicrobiales bacterium
CTCATGGAAAGGGAACTGAACGGAGAATCAGTAGAATATCATTATGAAAACGGCCCCTTCACACTGGTTCCCGCCGGCGGCAGGAGGGCCAACCTGGTATGGGTTGATAAAGGGGAAAAGCTGGAAGAAACATCACGGCTGCAAACGGAAGCAATAGAAAGGATCCTGCGTGAAAAAAGCCAGAACCTTTTCGGAAGGCTTGCCCTTGAAACCAAAACCTTTGTTTTTCCCCTTTCCAGCCACCACGTCAGCCCCATGGGCGGGGACGGGCTGGTCCTGGTCGGAGAAGCGGCCCACGCATTTCCCCCGATCGGAGCCCAGGGCCTTAACCTGAGCTTAAGAGACGTGGCGGAACTCATGAAACTGCTTGAAACGGCCGACACGTCCGAGCCGGAATGGGCCCTGTTGCTTTCCCGTAAATATTCCAAAAACCGCCAGCTCGATGTCCTGCGCACCGGCAGAATGGTCGACACCCTGTTCAAGACCCTGCTTTCCGACTTCCTTCCCGCCCAGGCGATGCGCCTTGGAGGCCTGCTGGCGCTGAAATCCATAACCCCGCTCAGAAAAATGGCCCTCGATATGGGCATGGGCGCGGGCATGGGCACAGGCATGGGCACAGGCATGGGCCCGCGCTGATATAACTATTTGCAATACTTGACTTAAAGGCCAAAAGACAGCCCGCCGACCTGCCCCGGCAGGCAACCATATATTCAAGCCATCAACGGGCCACAAGATCGCTTCTGGCAGCTTCCCAAGGCAGGCCTGCCGGTTTTTCAGTTGCCGTTGATGCCCATTTCCTGTCGCAGTTCCTCCGCCCTGTCCTGAAGCATCTGCTCAAGGGCATTGGCACTGTTGTTTTCCTGCCTGAACTGATCGAAGGTCAGGGAACTTTCCGCGTCATAGACCTCGGTAAAGCCTTCCAGGTTTATTTCCACCACCAGGTCCTGGTTCTGGCGATTTTTTGCGGTCAGCTTGAGAACCTTGCCCTGTTTCAGGCTGTTCACATAGGCCTCGTTTATCACCAGCTGGGTCGAACAGGACTGGGGATCACAAAGCATGAAGGGAACCCTGACCGGCTGGGCCCCATCAATCTGCCATGTCATTCCAAACGGCAGCAACACCCCCAAGGGAACCGCGGCAACCGCCAGCAGGCGACTCTCCTGCCCCGGATCATCACGCAACAGGAACGAGCCCAGGAACTGGTTGTTGGCCAGAACGATCTGACGCAATATGCAGGCATCCTCGCCACTTTCCAGGGGCTCACAAACCTTGAGCCAGTTGTCTTCCGGGCGCGGCTGGGGCAGCAGCGGAGCATTGGCTTCCTGTCCCTGGGCCAATGCCGGGCCTGAAAAAGAAAACACCGCCGCGGCCAAAGCGGCCGAAATAACCAGAAACTTGTTGTTCATGAAACTTCCTGCAATTGCTCGAGCAAGGCAACCGGCCTTCTTAGCTCTGTAATTCTTCAATTCATAAAATCGGGCAATAACATGGCAGATGCCCCATTCCAACCCGATAAGCTCAACTCAAAATCCAACCGTTGCCATTTTCACTCAATATTGCCTTCACCCGGTTTTGCCTTCACTCAATCTTGCCATATGCAGCATCAGTTGGGCAACACCCAAAAGCCTGTCCCTTGGCGTCGGCCAGTTTCGGGAAAACACCAGGCGGTGATCGGGTTTCAGGCGCAGTCCCGATGCGGGGTCAGCAACGAGTTTTATCAATTCTTCAGGATTGGGGAAAGTATTATTTCTAAGGGTGACGATGGCTCCCTTGGGCCCCGCTTCCACCTTTTCCACGTTCGCCGTGCGGCAAAAGGATTTTACCAGGATAATCTTGAGAAGGGCCTCTACACTTTCGGGCAGGGGGCCGAACCTGTCGATCATTTCCGCCCCAAATGCTTCTATCTCGCCGCGATCGCTCAAATCACCAAGGCGCCGATACAATTGCATCCTTACCTGCAGGTCCGGAACATAGTCCGAAGGTATCATGACCGGCATGCCCACAAAAATCTGCGGTGACCAGTTCTTTGATGAGTCAAGATCCTCCTGCTCCCCCTCATCACCGGCCCGCAAGTCGGCCACTGCCTCTTCCAGCATGGACTGATACAGTTCATATCCAACCTCGCGTATATGGCCCGACTGCTCGTCTCCAAGCAGGTTTCCGGCCCCCCTGATATCCATGTCATGGGAAGCCAGTTGAAAACCGGCCCCAAGACTGTCAAGGGATTGCAGGACCTGCAGCCGGCGCTGGGCCTGCTCGCCAAGGGTCTGGCTGGCCGACACGGTGAAAAGCGCATAGGCCCTGATCTTGCTGCGCCCGATTCGTCCCCTTATCTGGTAGAGCTGGGCCAGGCCAAACATTTCGGCCCGGTGCACCACAAGAGTATTTGCATTGGGAATGTCCAGCCCGGATTCCACTATGCTGGTTGAGAGCAGAACATCGAATTTGCCCTCATAAAACTCGTTCATTATATCGTCTAGTTCGCCGGCGGCCATTTGCCCGTGGGCAATCACGAATGAAACTTCCGGCACCTGCTCACGCAGGAATTCGGCGATCTTGTCCTGGTCCCTTATTCTTGGCACCACGTAGAAAGACTGCCCGCCCCTGTATTTTTCCCGCAGCAGGGCCTCGCGCACCGAAAGGGCATCAAAGGGGGCTATGAAGGTTCTCACTGCCAGGCGGTCTACGGGAGCCGTTGCCAGCAGGGAAAGGTCCCGCACTCCGGTCAGCGCCATTTGCAGGGTGCGGGGAATCGGGGTGGCACTCAGGGTAAGAACATGTACAGAGTTCTTGATTTCCTTCAGGCGCTCCTTGTGAGCCACGCCAAAATGCTGTTCTTCGTCGATCACCAGAAGACCCAGATCATCAAAGCCAGTGCCCCTGGCAAGCAGGGCATGGGTTCCGATCACTATGTCGATGGTGCCATTCTTCAAGCCCTGGCGGGTTTTTTTCATTTCCCGGGCGCTGACCAGGCGCGATGCATGGGCTATCTTTACCGGCAGCCCGGCAAACCGTTCGACAAAATTGCGGTAATGCTGGCGGGCCAGCAAGGTGGTGGGAACGACAACGGCAACCTGTCGTCCGGCCATGGCCATGACAAAGGCGGCCCTTAGGGCTACTTCGGTTTTTCCGAACCCCACATCCCCGCAGATCAGGCGGTCCATGACCCTGCCCGAAGCCATGTCATCCATGACCGCCCCGATGGCAGCAAGCTGGTCTTCGGTTTCCTCGAACTGGAAGCGGGCAGCAAATTCCTCGTAAGCACCGGGCGCAATGGCAACCGGCTCCGCCCTTGAAAGGGCCCGGCTGGCGGCAATACTTATCAACTGGTCGGCCATCATGCGGATACGGTTTTTCAGCCGGGCCTTTTTGGCCTGCCAGGCAGCTCCGCCCAGCCTGTCCAGTTGAACCCTTGAATCCGCTTCCCCATAACGGCTCAGCAATTCTATGTTTTCCACCGGCAGATAAAGCTTGTCGCCGCGGGCATATTCGATTTCGACACAATCATGGGGCGCCCCGGCTGCCTCTATGGGCCTGAGGCCAGCAAAGCGCCCGATGCCGTGATCCAGGTGAACGACCAGGTCTCCGCAAGACAGGGACGAGGCCTCCTTCAGGACTGTCTCTTATACACATC
>WFPQ01000219.1 GCA_015487515.1 Hyphomicrobiales bacterium
CAGTGGGTTGCCGCAACCGGGGCCTTTGCCGACAAGGTCACCCAGGAAGAATGGCAGACCATTGTAAAGACTGCAAATTCGGACAACAGGTTTGTCACTCTCACCCAAACTCCGGTGGTCAGGAATATAAGCACCACCGACTGGCGCGATCTTACCCTGCAGCGCGAATTGCGCCGCCAGGTACCCCGGGACAGGATTGGGGATTATCGCATAGCCTATGCCCAGCACATGTCCAATTCGCCCGAGATCAGCTATTGGCAGGAATATTTTGACCAGTCCCGCCAGGAATTGCCGAGTGAACTTGTTCTGGTTTCCCTGAAACTGAACAATGGCATGTGGCTCAACGTGGCCGCGCCCATCCAGGCTCCTCCCCGGTTTTTCTCGACCCGCCTGTGGTTGTCCATGTCCGTCATGCTGATAGCGGTCGTTATGATCTCCTACGTGATAGTCGGACGCATGACTGCACCCCTGAAGCAGCTTTCCCAGGCGGCCGAAAAGCTGGGCACCGATGTTCATGCTCCGGCCATTCCCGAAACCGGCCCCGAAGAAGTTCGCCGCACGGCCCATGCCTTTAATGTCATGCAGGACCGGATTCGCAGTTTTGTCGAGGACCGCACCCAGATGCTGGGCGCCATAGCTCACGACCTGGGAACCCCCATAACCCGCTTGCGGTTGCGGGCGGAATTTGTCGAGGACAGGCAGTTGCGACAAAAGATGCTGCGAGACCTTGACGACATGCAGCAGATGGTTGCCTCGACCCTGGCCTTCATCCGCGAGGAGGCCTCCTCGGAGCCCCGGGAGATTGTCGACCTGGCCTCGCTTCTGGCCCGGGTCTGCGATGACATCCATGATACGGGCGTGGACGTGGAATTGACCCAGGCCCCAAGGGGGGTTCTCTTTGAGTGTGGCCCCATAGGCCTGCGCCGGGCCCTGGCCAACCTTGTCGAAAATGCCGCAAAATACGGAAAGCGTGCCATGGTTTCCCTTGTTCCCGGGGACGAAACGGTCCGCATCATCATTGATGACGAGGGGCCGGGTATCCCCGATTCAAGGCAGAATGATGTTTTTCAGCCCTTCCGCCGTCTTGATGCATCCCGCAATCAGGATATTGCCGGAACCGGGCTTGGCCTTGCCATATCCCGCACCATAGTTCGCGCTCATGGCGGCGACATTCGCATCTGCAACCGTACGGAAGGGGGTCTACGGGCCGAGATATGCCTGCCGGTTTCAAGGCAGGCAAAGAGCACCCGGCAGACTTCCCGGTCCGTTTCCGGTGCCGGCGATGTCTGCAATTTTTCTGCCAATGACAATCAGAAGCCGGAATATGCCGTGGCCGGAATATATTCCGGCGCCCCGGTTGCACGTGGCGAGGGCGGCGTGGTGATACCTTTCGTGGCAGGCAGTAATGTTTCGCCCGGCCAGTGGGATGACAGGTCCGGCCTTTCCCGGGATGCCATGATGGCAGTTTCCGCGGTATCCGGCCCCGATAATGGCAGGGCGGACGTTACTGGCGGTTCTGTCTTTAATGATCCTTCTGCCGCCAGGCGTTTTTCGGTTTTTTCACTGGCCGGTGCGCTCGTGGCTGCTGCCAGGGCCCTGATCATGGATAATGATTTCTATAAAAAGGCCGGTCGAAAGACCGGCCGTTGATTTTTCGCGACCTGAATCTTGGTCAAATTTGGAGGACGATTGAATGGAAAATGCACTAGGGATTTGGGGGCCACAAGCCACGCTCATGGCCATCACCGCTTCCTTCACCATCCTTGGCCTGGTCATGCTGACCCTGGCCATGTTCATGGGACGGCGCTGGAAGCCCAGCTATACCTTTGAAATTGGTTTTATCGCCGTCATGATCGGCCTGGTATTTTACGCGGACTGGTCTTCGGTCAATACCTATACCGCTTATCAGCAGGATCTGAATTCCGAGGAAAGAAAAGTTGCCGGCAATTATGCGGGAGAGGGTGAAGCGGCCTTTGACCGGGTGATTACCGTCATCGCCTTTCAATGGGGTTTTGGCTTCATCAACGAAAATGAGGAGATGGCAAGGAATGCCGCTGTCGTTGCTCCCGGAGAAAAGGTTCTTTTCAAGATCGTTTCCAATGACGTGATCCACGGATTCAACATTCCGGTGGCCCAGATCACGGCGGAAATAGACCCGGATGAAAAAAGGGAGATGTGGATAAGGGCTCCCGACGAACCGGGCAAATATCTGATTCAGTGTGTCAACTATTGCGGCGTCGGCCATTCTCAGATGAAGGCCTGGCTGGTCGTTCAGGACGCGGCTGGAGATCAAATGCAGGAAACTGGGGAGAATTCAAATGTCAACGCCTGAAGTTAGCGCCATGCGCGCGGGCAACAAAGCCCACTGGAAACCAGAAAACCTTGTCGGGTCCATATCGCTCAAGGATCTGCTGTTTTCCAATGATTACCGCCATATAGCCTTGAAAGGCATACTGACCTCCCTGATAATGCTGGCGGTCGGCGGCTCCTTTGCCATGATTTTCCGCTCCGAACTCATGGTTCCGGATGTGCAGATGCTGGGCGCCAAGGTCTACATGACCCTGATGACCCTGCACGGCATGATAATGGTGTTCGGCTTCCTGATCCCCATGGTGGTTTCCATATGTTACTACCTCATGCCAAGGGTTCTTGGCACGGAACGGCTTTATTGGGCCGGCGCCGCCCAGTGGAGCTATTGGCTGCTTATCGTTGCCGCGGTGCTGCTGATTGTCGGGCGTCCCGATTTCACGTGGACCGCCTATGCTCCCATGTCCTTCAGAACCGGCAATCCCCTGATCTGGATGGGGCACCTGGCCATATTCCTGGTCGCGGTTTCCGAGTTCCTGGCCGGGGCGGTTCTGGTGCGCAATGCCTTTTCGGGCAAGGGCAGCTGGAGCAACAAGCCCCTGATTGCCTGGGCCGCCGGCACTGTTGGCCTGCTGTTCATGGCTTCCACCTTTCCCCTGGCCTTCATCGGCCTTGGTCTTTTGGGAGATGGCCTTGAAATAACGGCCTTCTTTGATCCGTCCAGGGGAGGCAGCGTGAAGTTCTTCCTTTACGTTTTCTGGACCTATGGACACCCGGCCGTTTACCTGCCGTTTGTTCCGGCCATTGCGATCATTTACACCCTGATGCCGCGTTTTCTGGGCTACCCCATGTGGAGCTATTGGTCGGGTGTCGTGGCCTTTATCCTTCTGGCCATTGGCGCCATGCCCATCGGCCCCCACCACTTCCAGCCCCTTTACACGATATCGGGGCCCTATGAACGTTTCGTGCAGTTTCTGACCCTGCTGGTATTCATACCCAGCGTGCTGCACGTCTTTAACTGGATATCCACATTGTTCATGAAGCCGATACCGGCCTCTGCCAGAAGGGCAATTCCCTTCAAGTTCATGATATTGTCGATAGCCTTTATCGTTTATGGGGGGGCGACGGCGTTTCTTAATGCCCAGATCGCACCGGACAGTGACTTCATCCACAATACCTACTGGATACCGGCCCACTTCCACGCCATGTTCTTTGGTTTTGTAGGCCAGATGGCCATTGCCGGGTTTTATTATCTTTACCCGTATTTCACCGGGCGGATGTTTAACCAGACCCTGGGCAATGTTCACTTCTGGCTGTGGCAGATCGGACTGTTTACCCAGATAACCGGCATGTTTGTCGCCGGCTACCTGTATTTCCCGCGCTGGGTTTACGATTATCTGGACATTCCGGGATGGGCCACTTCGCAGATGTTCATTTCCATGGGCGGATTTCTGGTTGGTCTTGGTTTCATCGTTTTCGTGGCAAATCTGGCCTGGAGTGCTCGCTACGGCAAGCCCGCAGCGGATGATCCATGGCCCGTCGAACATGATGGCAAGACAGCACCAGCTGCTGCGCCAGCAGAATAAGGAGGGTTTATCATGATTAGGGTTTTTGTTCTGACTGGCATAATCGGCGGTATCGCCATTGCCTATCTTTCGGTGTTTGCCCTGGGGCCCACGGCACAGCTTCCACCCTCGGAAAGTCTCCTTGTCGGTTACAGGGAAGACGGCTTCGTGCCTCAATCGTTCAATCTTGCAGAAGATGAATCGGTTGATCACGACACTTTCGAGGTTCCCGAGCAGGATGCCGTTGAACTGGCAAAGGCAGAGGCCGCCATGGCCGAGGCCATGGGCATGGAAATGGGGGCCGGTGATGCTGCTCCCATGGACAACATGGCCCAGGATGAAGCCATGCCCCAGGGTGAGGCCATGGGGCAGGAAACCGCTCCCATGGACATGGCCGGGGAAGCCGCGCCCCATGACGAGGCTGAAGCAGTCGGTGGTCTCAAAATTACCGATGAGGGTGATTTTGACCGCGAGATCAACATGACCATGACCGAGTGGGGTTTTTCCGATAGCAATATCGAGGTGGTGAAAGGCGAGCGCATTCGCTTCAATATTACCAATGAGGGCGAAATCCTGCACGAATTCATGGTCATGGAAATGACTGCCATGCAGGCGATCAACTATCGCATGAACCGGGCAGACTGGAGTCTTCTTGAACACGAGGCCCTTTACGAAAAGGCCCTTGTGCTTCCGGACGGGGATTTTTCCTTTGTCATGGAAGTTCAGGAAGACGGGGTCTGGATGTTCATGTGCATGCTGCCCTACCACATGGAAATGGGTATGATGGGTCAGCTGGCCACCGCCGGCAATGCCATGGAGATGTAATGGAAGGGGCGGGTTCATACGAGCCTGCGGGCCGGGGGTCCCGCCGGGTGCTGTACCCGCCCCCCCGGGTGCTGTAC
>WFPQ01000220.1 GCA_015487515.1 Hyphomicrobiales bacterium
AGACAGCAACAGGAACGGCCCAATAAACATATAGGTCATGGCAGGGCGGGATTCCATGCAACCCGTGATTTTTGCCATTTGGTTTTGCTTTCGCCCCCTGTCTGCGTTCCCCTGTTTGCGGCCCCCTGTCTGCGTTCCCCTGTCTGCGTTCCCCATTTGTGGATCTGCTTTTTGATTATCCCGGCACTCCCTGCCCTTCCGGCCCCGGCATCCGGCCTTCCCCCCAACTTGCCAGCAGCCGGAATTTTCTCCTAAGGTCATAAGGGATAATGGACAGGATCACGGTAATTACTGACTGTTTAGGGAGTTCAAAAAATGAAAATGGCACGACTTGCAGTTAAACCACAAAGTTTCATTGCAAAGCCCAGTCCCGGCCCCCGGCGCCTGTTGCTGGCCATTGCCCTGTCTTTTGCCCTTGGCACCAATGCCAGCGCCCGGGTCGGATCGGGACTTGATGATTGTGCATCCCTGGCCTCCAGTCCCTATGAAACCGGGTTTGAAAATACCGGCGTCATCCTTCGCGAAATGAATGTCAGGGCCGCCATAAAGGCCTGTCGTATCGCGGTTGAAGAGAACCCCCTGTCCATGCAGGCCCACGCCTGGCTGGGCCGTGCCCTGTGGAACGATCAGCAGTCCTTCGAAGCGGCTCCCCATCTGCAGATGGCAGCCTTAAAGGACAACCTGCTGGCCATGACCATACTTGGCGAAATGCTGATTGACGGGGATGGAGTTGAAAGCGACCCGCAAAGGGGAGCAGAAATGTTGCGCGTGGCGGCCGAGGCAGGCTTTGCACCGGCCCAGAACAGCTATGGGCTGGCCCTGGATTTCGGGGACGGGGTCGACCAGGATTACGTGGAGGCCAGCCGCTGGTACCGGCGGGCCGCCCTCAGCGGCTTTCCCCGCGCCATGACCAATATCGGCCTGATGTACGAGGACGGGCTGGGGGTAGACCAGGACTACGTGGCCGCTTTCGCATGGTTTGAAAGAGCGGTCGAAAACAATGATCCCTCCGGACAGGTCAACCTGGGCCGCATGTACGACCAGGGACTTGCCGGTGAAATAAACTACAGGCGTGCCGCCGAACTTTACGAACTTGCCGCCGAACAGGGCAATCTTTACGGCCTGAACAATCTCGGCCTGATGTACGAACTGGGACGGGGAGTGAAACAGGACATGGAAAAGGCCGTAGGGCTCTACATGCAGGCAGCAGACCAGGGGCTTCCCCTGGCCAGGTACAATCTTGCCCTTTCCTATATCAATGGAACGGGAATAGAAAAAAATGTTGCCAGGGCCATCGAACTCTACCGGGAAGCCGCCAGCGAGGGCCATTCCCTTTCCCAATACAATCTGGGCCTGCTCTATATCGAGGGCATCGAGGTGAAGCAGGACTACGAAGAGGGATATCGCTGGACCCTGATGGCCGCGCGGCAGGGATATGCAGCCGCCCAGAACAATGTCGGATATCTGCTTGAAAACGGTTTTGGGGTCGAAAAGGACCTGGACAGGGCCATCGAATGGTTCGGACTTGCCGCCGAACAGGGCAATGAACTGGCCATTGAAGCCCTACAACGCCTAAGTTCGGCCAAAGGTGCCAGTGGCAAGATAAAATAGGGCAAAAGCTAAAAACCGGGTCCGGGCAAATCAGGATTGTACGGAACGGTTTCGGGCAGGGACGGAATTTTTGGCAACGGTTCTGGCATTGCCGGCAATCAGTTGTCCAGGCAGCAAGAAAAGACCCCATGAACCAAAGCCAGCGCCAAAAAAATCAAACAGGGCGGCCAGCAATATGAACAGGCCCGAAAAGAAGCCGCCCCGGATCTGCTCCAATACCGGTTCACCCAGCAGGAAACCGGAAATGGGAGCAGCAACTTGACCGGGTTTCAAAGGCAGGCCAGAAATGAAATGACCCTGCATGTTCCGGCTGAATATCATGACCGTGACCCGTTCCGGCAAATGAACACTCATTGGACCGGTTGACAGGCTTCGCCATTTATGTTCATTGTTTGTTCCAAAAATTCACAATGGCTGATTCATTCGCAGATGGCCTGTTTCTGCTGCGAAAAGATTGCAGGATTTTCCAGATGAGAAATTCCAGGATTAGAAGTTCCAGGATTCATGGCTGAACCGTTCAAGAATTTTTTCAATCCAAAAATGATCGCCCTGATGGCAGAATATCTGCAAGACAGCGCAACAGGAAACGGATTTGATTTTGACAGATCGGCATTCATCGAATTTTGTGCCAGGGATATGGATGAGCTTGAATTGAAACAGCGCTCTGCCAGGATCGTTCAAGGGCTGAAAAAATATTTGCCGGCGGATTTCCTGCTGGCCGGAAAAATTCTCGTGGACAGCCTTGATCCGATCGATGATGCAGCGACCGGCCCCGGCTCCGTGAAAAAAGGCGGAATTCGCGGGTGGGCAATCATGCCCATGGCCGATTATGTAGGTGAGGCAGGCATTGATCACGTGCATGAAGCGCTGGAAACCCTCAAGGAACTCACCTGCCGCTGGTCTTCGGAATTTGGCATAAGGGCTTTTTTCAGGGACCATCCCGAACAGACCCTGAAAAAAGTCTCCGGCTGGCTGAACGATGACAACGAGCACGTGCGCCGCCTGATCAGCGAGGGCAGCAGGCCACGCTTGCCCTGGGGGGAGCGCCTGAACAATTTCATTGACGAGCCGGAACCGGTCATAGGACTGCTGGAGCACTTAAAGGATGATGAAAGCGAATATGTGCGTCGTTCGGTAGCCAATAATCTCAACGATATTTCAAAGGATCACCCGGACCTGGTGGTCCGGATAGCACAAAACTGGCTGCAGGATGCTTCAGCAGATCGAAAACGGCTGGTGCGCCATGCCCTGCGCTCATTGATAAAGAACGGGCACAAGGGCGCCCTCGGGGCACTTGGCTATGACAGGGCTGAAATAGAGATAACCAGCTTTGAAATCCCAACCCCCAGGGTGACCCTGGGCGAGGCCCTGGAATTCGAACTGGGCCTTGTTTCCAAAATTGCCTATGAACAGGCGCTGATCATTGACTACATTTTGCATCACCAGAAGGCCGGCGGCAAAACCAGTGCCAAGGTTTTCAAATGGAAAAAACTGCGCCTTGCTCCCGGGCAGGAATTGCACATCAAAAAACGCCACGCCATCAGGCCGGTCACCACCCGCAAATATTATGAGGGCAGACATCGGCTTGAAATATTCATCAATGGGGAAGTTGTTTGCGGCGCGGACTTTGAACTGAAACTGGCCTGAGCCCCGGAACCACCCTCAAGTCACCCCCAAATCATCCCAAACCATCTCCAGACCGTTGACCGGGAACCAAAACCAAGAATCGGAAACCAGCAGGCCTGACCATCCCTGCGACAGCCCCGGTCCTTCAGGTAATCATGATCAAACCCGGTCCTTTAGGTAATCATGATCAAAGGGGTTTTGGATATTTTCTGTAAATTTCCTGGATTCCTCCCAGCACCTCCTCGCTCAATTCGACTTCAATGGCCCCGATATTTGTCCTGAGCTGTTCAAGGCTGGTGGCACCTATTATCACCGAGGTCATGAACGGCCTTGAAAGGCAGAAGGCTATGGCCATCTGTGCCGGATCAAGGCCATGCTTCCTTGCAAGGGCCACATATTCCCCCACCGCCGGCTCACTGAATTCGTTGGCTCTGTAAAACGAACCGGATATATCGGCACGGGACCCCTTCGGAATCGCCCCGCCCAGATATTTCCCCGTAAGCACCCCGGCCCCCAGGGGCGAATAGGCCAGCAGGCCAACATCTTCATGATGGGAGAGTTCGGCCAGGTCCGTATCATAATATCTGCGCAAAAGATTATATTCGTTTTGAATTGAAACCACGCGTGGCAGATCGTGTTCCCGGGCCAGTTGCAGATATTGCATGGTACCCCAGGCGGTTTCATTGGAAAGGCCCACATGGCGGATTTTCCCCTCCTCGATCAGCTCTTTGAGGGTCTGAAGAACCTCCCTTAAGTTTGGCAGAATTGAATCCCTGTCCTGTTTGAATGGATCATAGGTCCAGGAATTTTCGAAATGATAACTGCCCCGGTTGGGCCAGTGGAGTTGATAAAGGTCAATGTAATCGGTCTGCATGCGCCTCAGGCTGCCTTCTATGGCAAGGCGAATCGATTTCCTGTTTATCGGTGCACCATCGCGAATCCACGCAACTCCCGGCCCGGCAACCTTGCTGGCCAGGATCCATTGGTCGCGCTTACCGGTTTTTTTGAACCACGAACCGATTATTTCTTCGGTAGCGCCACAGGTTTCCTCGTTTGGCGGTACCGCGTAAAGCTCTGCCGTATCCATGAAATTTATTCCCGCTTCCATGGCCATTTCTATCTGGGCGTGCCCCTGGCTTTCGCTGTTCTGCCGGCCCCAGGTCATGGTTCCAAGGCAAATTCGCGACACTTTCAGATCGGTACGGCCAAGCCTGTCAAATTTCATGGTTTGATCTTTCATTTCAAAGTAGGAAACCCGCAATTCCCGGCATGACCCAGGCATGCATGGAACACGGTTTTTACGGACAATCCATGCAGTTTATGGCGGTGGTTTTTTGCCTGCAAGAATATTTTCAACAATATTTTGATCTTTGTGCCGGTAATTTTATGAACCTCAACCCCCGGTTTTTCCGGAACCCCATTGCCCCAGACAAAAACATTGGCCAGCTAAAAACATCATTGCTGAAATTAACTCTTCACAAGCGCCCTAGTTGGTCCTATATAGTCCCCACCGCTCAGGCGGAAATGCATATTTGTCGCGGGGTGGAGCAGCCCGGTAGCTCGTCAGGCTCATAACCTGAAGGTCGCAGGTTCAAATCCTGCCCCCGCAACCAACTTTTCTTTATATTTCAAGTGGTTCTGTCGGAACCCGCAGCCACTAGAGTTTATCAGGTTTAGTTGGAAGCATATCCGGCATTTTTGAAATAATTTGCACATTCTTGTTTGGAGACTGTACCCACGAGTTGACC
>WFPQ01000221.1 GCA_015487515.1 Hyphomicrobiales bacterium
GAAATATCCATGGTCATGGCAAAATTTTCAGGACTTGTTTCCACGTAGCGACCCTTAAGCTCCTCCTTGTTGGAAAAACCGATGGCATGGAGAACGAAGTCGAGACCGCCCCATTTTTCCCCGATGGCGGCAAAGGTATCGTCAAGGTTCTGGCTGCTAGTCACATCACATTCAAGGACAAGGTCGGATCCAACCTGTTCGGCCAGGGGCCTGACCCGGCGTTCCAGGGCCTCGCCCTGGTAGGTAAAGGCCAGTTCGGCCCCCTGCCCGTGCACGGCCTGCGCAATTCCCCAGGCAATGGAACGGGAATTGGCCACCCCCATTATCAAACCGCGCTTGCCAGCCATCAAACCTTCAGCCATGCCTAAAAACTCCATAATTCAATTGATAGTCCATCTTGTCGATTTAGCTTTTGACACAGGCCGCCGCGGGGAGCAAGTTTGTTGACGACATCAATAGTAAAACCAGGTCAGATGAAACGACAAGACAGCAGAACCATAAAATCACTGGAAGAAATCCTGGGTCCCGACAATGTATTGTCCGATGCCCGGGACATGGCACCCTATGTCGTGGAGCTCAGAAGGCGCTTTAATAACCCGGCCAGGGCCATTGCCATTCCCACGAGCCTTGACCGGCTTCAGGCCCTGGTAAAATGGGCCAATGCCAACAGGGTTCCCCTGGTTCCCCAGGGGGGCAATACCGGAATGGTGGGTGGACAGGTGCCAAAAAACGGCAATGAAATCATCGTCTCCATGGCCCGGATAAACAGGGTGCGAAAGGTGGACGGAGATGGCGCCTTCATGTTTGCAGAGGCAGGCGTTACCCTTGAGAAGGCCCGGCGGGCAGCCGATGGGGCAGGATTGCTGTTTCCACTGGCCATAGCCCCGCAGGACAAGGCTCAGATCGGGGGTATCCTATCCTCCAATGCCGGCGGATTGCAGGTTCTTGCCTATGGAAATGCACGCCAGCTTTGCCTGGGGATAGAGGCGGTTCTGGCCGACGGCTCGCTATTTCGGGGACTTAACGGGCTGAAGAAGAACAATACGGGCTATGATCTGAGTTCCCTGCTGGTTGGAGCCGAGGGAACCCTTGGCATAATAAGCGCTGCCAGCCTGAAACTGTTTGCAAGGCCTGAAGGATTTGAAACCGCCTTCATCAACCTTGCCTCGCCGGAGGCAGCCCTGGAATTGTTCAGGGAACTGAGCAGGCGCCTTGGCACCAGTCTGACCACTTTCGAACTGATGCCGGATTTTGGGATTGCCATGCAGCTGCGACACGGGATGATAGACAAAAACCCTGCCAGATCCAGGTCGGACTGGTATGTGCTGGCCCAGGTGTCCCGATTGCCGGGACAGGACAGAAACGGGCTTTCCCAGGGGCTGGAAGCGGCAAGAAACAACCGGACCATAAAGGATTTCGTAATTTCCGGAAAACCTGGGGAGCAAAGGCGGATGTGGCAGGTGCGCGAACAGCTTTCCAGCGCCCAGTCAAGAGAGGGAGCATCGATAAAACATGATGTCTCGGTGCCGGTCTCCGCGGTGCCCGAACTGATAAGAACAGGTTGCAAGGCGGCCGGAAAAATCGTGCCGGGCATCCGCCCCTGCCCCTTTGGACATCTGGGTGATGGAAATATCCACTTCAACCTTTCCCAGCCGGTTGATGCCGATGCGACAGCCTATATGGAAGGGGCAGGAAAAATCCATGATGCCATATACGAAATAGTGGCCGAACTGGGGGGATCGATTTCGGCCGAACATGGTATCGGTCAGCTGAAAACCGGCCTGCTGAAAGAATACAAGGATCCGGTGGCCTATGAAATGATGAAAAAGATCAAGAACATACTTGATCCAAACAATATCCTTAATCCGGGAAAGATGCTGGACCAGGCCCCGGAACAATAATAACTCGTGGCAATATACCCCCCGTAAGCAGCAGAACCGCAGGCCAGGCACCACCCCCCAAAAAAATGACTTTCGGCCATGGCCCTAATGGTCAGAACAGGTCCAGCTGGGCCGGTTTTGCCAGCAGGCAAACCGCCCCGTTCCCATTTCCGGACTCATTTCTGCCCGAACCGTTTTCAAGGACCGGGGCAACAAGGTCCCTGTCATCATTTTTCGGGGAATTGACCCGGGGTGAAACCGGGTGAAACCCAAGAACCCCGTCAGCGACCGGACCCAGAAGATCCATGGCCTGCCCGGCCCCGGTACGGTCGCAATCGAGCCAGCGCTCCATGCTGCGGCCCGTCAGCAGAACCGGGGTGCGGTGATGAAGCCTTGCCATCTCCCCCCTGGCCGCGGTGGTGATGACAACCGCCGTATCCAGTTTTCTGCCATCAGGTCCGGTCCGGCTCGAATAAAGTCCGGCCAAAAAAACGGGAGCCCCGTCGCGGCGGCTCACATGATGGGGAGTGCTGCTGCCATCCGGATGCCGGTGCCATTCGTAATAACCGCTGGCTGGTATCAGGCAGCGCTGTTTTTCAAGGGAATCCCTAAAGGAGGCCTTTTGCGCCAGGGTTTCGGAACGGGCATTGACAAGAAGGGGAAAGGAAGACGGGTCCCTGACCCATCGGGGCACCAGGCCCCAGCGCATCAGGGATACCCCGGTTTTTTCACCGGTCCGGGCAAGGGCAAGTACGGGCTGGCCGGGGGCAATGTTAAAACGTGGCGGCATCCGTGCAGCCTGCTCCGGGGCACTATCTGCAAACCCGCTGAAGAAAGCATCAAGGTGATGGCAAATTTCCTGCCAGTTCAATGAGAGGGTAAACCTGGCGCACATTCTGGCTTTTTCCCTTTCTCGATCATCCCCTGTTTCAGGGACCCGTCCCCGGGCTGCTGCCGGAAAAACAGGGATGTAAACGGAATCGACAAGAGAATCGATCCTACGGACAGGTACTGATGATATTGTTCACCTCCGGGCAAAGCAAATGCCCCCAGATTACAAATGCCGGCCATGGCAAGAATTCCGCTGCAAAGGGCATATGCGAAGGAGGAAGATAGGCTTGAGTGAAGCAGAACTGAACGCCACAATAATTGATCCGGGCACCGGGGAAGCCGAATTGCGCGCTGCAAACGTCAACCCGGCAACCGGGCTGGCCACGGACTTTCTCAACCTGTTCAACGAATATATCATGCTGGCCGAACTGGTGGCGGACGGCTCCATGGACCATGACGTGCTGAAAGACTGGTTGCCCATAGACTATGAAACCCATTTTTCCCGGTCCGGCTTTGCCGGGGCCGAAGTGGTGCTGAACGCATATCGGAACCTTGAAAAGAAATTCCGGTCCAGATTCGAAAATGCGGTCGGCGAATTGATATCCTGCATATTGATCCACCAGGAAAACCCCGATTCGAAACCGAACCTGATGGAAAGGATAATGAAACAGCGCGACGTGGTGGCAGCCATGACAAGCAGACCGGTCAGCACTGACACGGAAACATCGCCAAATACCCAGGCGGCCATAGACGCACTGTTTGAGCAGGCTGCAGGCTGACTTGAGACCATCAACTGGCTGTGAACAGGCTTGAATTGGCAACAGGGGCCAAAGGTGCAAGGCTTTATCCCGTTCAAACGGGAGAGAGAGATGTTGAAAAAAGCAATGATGCCTGTCGGGGACGGGCTTGACGGGATGATGTTTGCAGCCCCCCGACTTTTAACCCGGGCACTTTCGATCAAAGGACTGTTGCCTTCAAGACCTGCAGCATTGACACTTGCGGCTTTGGCAATTGCAACATTGTCACTTTTGACAGCCTGGGCAATGCCGGCAATGGCCCAGCAATTCGGAGCGGCGGAAAACTGGGAAACCGATTTTTCCAAAACCACCATAGACCTTGGCGAAATAATCAGCGTTATCGGCGCCGACCAGATACCATCCAATGACAATCCCCGGTTCAGGCCCGCAACCGAGGAAACCGGAATTCCGGGAGTGGAACCGGTGGTTGCCCTGGACATAAACGGGGTTTCAAGGGCCTATCCGCTGCGCTACCTGATGTGGCACGAAATCATCAATGATACCATTGGCGGCCTGCCCGTTGCCGTAACCTTCTGTCCCCTTTGCAATACTTCCCTGGTGTTCGAACGCACCCTTGACGGAGAACCGGTCACCTTTGGCACCACCGGGAAACTGCGCTGGTCGAACCTGATAATGTATGACCGCAAGGAACAGAACTGGTGGCAGCAATATAACGGAGAAGCAGTGGTCGGAAAACGGGCCGGGGAAAAATTGCGCCCCATACCATCATTCCTGATCAGCTTTGATGTCTTTAAGGAACGCTATCCCGACGGGGAAGTTCTCATGGCAGACCCGCGCCGCGAAAGGCTTTCGGGAACCAACCCTTATGTGAGCTATGACACGACCCCCATCCCGTTCCTGTTCAACGGGCAGTTGCCAAAGGATATAGAGCCGATGATGCGCATCGCCCTGGTGGATGCGGACCTGGTGGAAGGAATCGGGCAGTCCTATGCGGTAACGCTGCCATTTCTTGAAAAAAATGCCCCTTTCCAGCTCGGACCGCTGGAATTCCGCTGGTCGGAAGGCCAGGTGTCGGCCCTTGATAAAAGACAAATCAGCGAAAGCCGGGATGTGGGCAATATCGAAGTATACCGTACCGACAGGGGTGAACCGGAGCCGGTGGTTTACCTGGTGACATTCGCCTTCAGTGCCCGCTCCTACCTGCCGGACCTGGACATAGTGCAACTGGAGCAATGAACACCGCCAGGACAACCGGCGCAGCATCCAGAAGGCCTTGACCAGAACCAATGGGCAAGGCCCCCTGGCCGGCATTACTGCCCCGGTAGCCGGTCAGTGCTCCAGCCCCCCTTGCCTTGTGCGCTACCAGGATTTACTCATTGATCCATGACAAAAAGATCCATGACAAAAATATTTCTGGCAACAATCATGGCCCTGACACTGGCACTTGCAGGGCAGCCCGCATACGCCTCCGATCCGCTGTACCAGGAGCAGATGCAAAAATTGCTCGGGGCCATTGGCAGCCTTTATTTTCTGCAGCCCCTTTGCGGAGACAACAAGAACGACTGGCGGGCCCAGGCCAGCGAACTGATTGCACTGGACGAGCCGGATGAAGACCGGCGCCAGAAACTGAACGGGGCCTTCAACCAGGGCTATTATGCCTATTCCCGCTCCTATGTTTACTGCACCGATGCCGCCAGGAGGTCCATAGTGCAACTGCTCGAAGAAGCCGAACGCACAAGCCGTGACATTCACTCTCGCTATGGGGCGCAGAATTAAGTATAATCCCTCACAGCGAATTAACCCTTGCGTAACTTCTGTCACCGCTGGACAAATCAGCGTGCTAGATTAGAACCAGAATTTCAACGGACAAAATACCATGTTTTCTTCAACCGGCACAATTGCAATGGGCAGTGATCATTCCGAAGAGCGCGAACTGGCGCTCGAATACATAGCGGATGCATGGAACAATGCGGAAACCGATGGCATTGAAACCGAAGCACTTTCCCATGCGGCACTTTTTGCAGCTCTGGCAACCATGGTGCGGGCCCATGGCGAAGAAGAAACCGCAAGGCTGATCGCCAGCCTGCCGGCAAGAATAGCCAATGGAGAATACAGCCTGGACCGGTCCATTCAGTAAGCCTCCGTCAAACCGGGACCAGGTCATCTGAAATCAGGCCAGGGCCCCGTTGAAACGAATCGGGCGGCCGGATGATCCCTTTAGCAGTTCACCTTCCCACATGACCCGGTTTCCCCGGATTACGGTGCCGACGGGCCAGCCGGTGACCCGCCTGCCGTCATAGGGAGTCCAGCCGGATCTTGATGCCACCCATCCATTGGAAATAATTTCGCAGCGCTTCATGTCGACTATGGTCAGATCCGCATCATAACCAACGGCCAGCCTGCCCTTGCCGGCGATGCCAAACAGGCGGTTTGGCCCGGCGCTGGTCATATCGACAAACCGTTGCAGGGAAAGACGCCCGGCATTTACATGATCGAGCATGACCGGCACCAGGGTCTGCACCCCGGTCATGCCCGAGGGGGAATCCGGATAGGGGGCCGATTTTTCTTCCAGTGTATGGGGGGCATGGTCAGAACCCAGAATATCGGCAACGCCACCGGCAACCCCATGCCAGAGTCTTTTCCTGTGGGAGATATCGCGAACCGGCGGGTTCATTTGCAGCAATGTGCCAAGGCGCTGATAATCCCCGGCATCAAGGGTAAGGTGATGGGGGGTTACTTCAACACTTGCAATATCCTTGTGACGGGACAGGAATTCCATTTCTTCCCCGGTGCTTACATGCAGTACATGAATGCTGGCCCCGGTTTCCCTGGCCAGCCCGACCAGCCTTTTGGTCGATCGCAAGGCCACATTGACATCGCGCCAGGCGGGATGGGAGGAAGGATCGTTCATGACCCTTAGGTGTTTTTGATCCTCAAGGAGGTATTCATCTTCGGAATGGAACGCGACCCGGCGGGAAACCGCATCGAGAATGGCCCGGACCCCATCATCATCACTGACCAGGAGCGAGCCGGTGGAAGAACCCATGAAAACCTTTATGCCGGCACAGCCGGGCAGTCTTTCAAGCCTTGCCAGCTGGGCGACATTATCGTGGGTACCTCCCGCATAAAAGGCAAAGTCACAGTGCATGGAATTGGTGGCCCGGGCAATCTTGTCCAAAAATGTTTCTTCGTCGATGGTAAGGGGATTGGTATTGGGCATCTCGAAAACCCCGGTAACACCGCCCATGACCGCACCAAGGGAGCCGGTCTGAAGATTTTCCTTGTGCTCCAGGCCTGGTTCACGAAAATGCACCTGGGTATCGATAACACCGGGAAGAACATGCAGGCCGGTGCAATCCACGGTTTCAGCGGCAGCGGGGGTTTTTCCCCCTTCCGTCAGGTCGCCGATGGCCGCGATCAGCCCGTCCCTTATCCCGATATCCCCCCGGAATTCACCATCGTGATTAACCAGGGTCGCATTCTTGAAAATCGTGTCAAAACTGATCATTTCCATCCGGGCCGTTTCCGTGTTTTTGCAGTCAATGGAACAATGGGGCAATATGGCAACCAGGGCCATGGCGGGACCGGCAACGGGGTGATATTGATTTTCCCGCGGATCCCATGAAAGCAAGTACAGGAACAGGCAAAAAGTGCAAACATATTTTCATTCAAACCGGACCCTGGTAAAATTCGAAGGGCCGCAGGCGCAGAAACTGCTCAATGACGTGATAACCGGCACCGTCAGCAAAAATCCGGACACGGCCAGCTGGTGGGCATTGCTCTCGCCCCAGGGAAAAATTCAGGCGGAGGGACTGATCGGATGGTTTGACGGGGCCTATTACCTGGACGTTCACCTGCGGGCAAAGGATAATTTCCTGCGCCGCATGAACATGTTCAGGCTTCGGGCCAGGGCCGATATAACAGACCTTGGAAACAGCCACAGGATCGGATGGTCCACAGGCCGGCCAGACCCAAAAAAAGGGGTCATTGTCCATGCGGACGGGCGCGGACACCATTGCCGCCGGCAAATGGGGTTTCGCCTGATCGCCAGCACAAAGAACACGGACGGCTGGCTGGAGGATGAAAAACAACATGCGCTGGAACGTGTCAAAACGGGAATCATGGAACTGGGCGAGGACTTTTCTGCCGACAGCCTGTTTCCCCACGACATAGCCATGGACCTGCTGGGGGGGGTGGACTTTGACAAGGGATGCTACGTGGGACAGGAAGTGGTTTCGCGCATGCGCCATCGCGGGGTTGCCCGCAAGCGGCCGGTGCTGGTCGAATTTTCAGACGGAGACAACGAACCGGTCAGAGCGGGCGAGGACATAATGATAGGGGACAGGAAAATCGGCACCACGGGCACAACGATCATGGGCCGGGGGATTGGAATTGCAAGGCTGGACAAGGTGGAAAACCCCAAGGGGGCAAGGGTTGCAGGGCGGCAGGCCAGTCTTGTGATCCCCCCGTGGGCAAGTTACGGTTTTGCCCTTGATTCGCAATGAATCGTCCCCTCGAACAGGACCCGGAAAGCAAATGGCACGAACGGACAAAAGGGCATGGCAGCGCATGCTCTCGGGAAGAAGGCTGGACCTGCTTGACCCCTCACCTCTGGACATAGAACTGGGCGATATAGCCCATGGCCTGGCCCGGGTTGCCAGATGGAACGGGCAAACGCTGGGAGACTACCCGTTTTCCGTGGCCCAGCATTCGATCCTGGTGGTCGAAATATTCAGGGCCACCAGCAAAGACTGCAGTCCGGCAGAACAGCTTCATGCCCTGCTTCACGACGGGGCGGAATATGTGATGGGGGATCTGATATCCCCATTCAAGGCCGCCATGGGGGGAGATTACCACCGGATCGAGGACAACCTGCTGGCAGCCATTCACCTGCGATTCTCACTGCCGGCAAAATGCAAGGCAGCCACCAGGAAAAACATCAAGAAAGCCGACAGGCAGGCGGCATTCTTTGAAGCGGTCAACCTGGCAGGATTTGAAATGGAAGAAGCAGGCAGGCTGTTCGGCAGCCCGAGCATCGCCGATTTTGACCTGGATGGATTTGACCGGCTTATCAGGCCATGGCCGACCCGGGAAGCCCAGCAGCAGTTCGAAAAAACATTCCGCCAGATCAGCGCGCAAATTGCGGACTGAAAGACCCGGCCAACGTTAAGCATGATTGAAAATGGTCTTTGACCAGACCCCCGCCCATGGTTGATAAAGGGTTAATCAGACAACCAGTTCGGCAAGGGCGCCGGTTATGAAATTGTTAAGCTTTTGGAACATTGCCAGTTTTGGTCTTGCCCTGGTGGGCGGGGCGGTTCTTGTCAACGCCATGCCCGGATCAAGGGCGGTTGCCCAGAGCCAGGTTTCGAACAACATAACCCCGGTGCTCGAACAATTGACGCCGAAAAGAAACACGCCAACACCCCAAAGCCTTTCCGGGCTGCTGCGCGTCGGGGAAAGGGATTATGAAATCAGCCTTGCCGAAAATGTTTCCGGCCAGATCATCAGCAGCGGTTTCATCCGCAAGGTAGAATATGGCAGGGAAAGCCGGATAAGCGTGTTCTATACTCCGCAGGGCATATATTCCAGCGAAGGGCTGGTTTCAAAGAACGTCCAGTATCCGGGCGTGAGCGTCAGCGAAATTACCCCCGTGCCGAAACAGGATCATTACGGAGCCATGGCAGCAGGCATGAAACCTGCCATGACGGGAGCCATTGCCGGGCCGGGAACCAGCGGGTTCTGCATGGAGAGAAACAGTTTTGTCTTTTGCAACTGGCGCTGAGAAATCCCACCCCGAAAAATCAGCCTGCTACGGCCCCTGCCCAAAATCGGGGCCATGCTCCAGGGCCAGGCCCTAGCTTCTGAAGCGGTAGAATATGTGGGTTCCGATCTGGGTGACCCGTTTCATCCTGGGGGCCCAGGCCGGATAGACATAATTGGCGTGATAATTTATGGCGTCGGCAACCTCTGGCAGATAAAGTTCGCCCGAGGTGACCTTCTGGGCTATTTCCTCGGCCTTGGCCCAGGCCCGGGGCTCTCTTACCCGATCGGGAATGCCATCGCAGGCAAAGGAAAACTGGCACCGATTGCGCCAGTCCTTGTTCTGAAACACGACCCCGCAGATATTGTCTGGAAACACCCGGCTCTTGACCCGGTTCATTATGACCTGGGCCACGCCTACCTGACCGCGATAGCTCTCGCCGCGGGCCTCGAAATATATGGCCGTGGAAAGGCACCAGCGGTCACGCTCGGAAAACTGGCTTATCACGCGTTCGGTCGTGGGGGCGCTGGCCCGCACATAGGCCAGCTGTTCGGAAACGGACGCGGGAACCGGAACAAGGGAATCAGCGGGGACAACCTGTTCGATGGCCGCAAGGGCAGCCGAGGCCAGGGCCGGATCAACGGCCGCAGGGGAAATAATGGTTGCACTGTCGGGGCCTCCCCCTCCTCTCGGCCCGAGGCCTGGGGACTGGGGCGAAGCTGCGCGCAGGGCCGCTATCTGCATTCTCTGGGCGGAAAAAGACGCGGCAAATTCCATGACATCGGGCTGGGGACGCAGGCGGTCCTGCTTCTGGCTGCTGGTGGGACCAAAAAAGGCAGGACCCTCGAACAAGTGCTCTACGGAACCGCTGATGACCGGGCCCTGGTCCTGGTAGGTTATGCCGGCCAGTTCTGCAGAACCCGATGCCCCTTCAGGGGCAGGAACCTGCGGATTGGAAACGGGAAAGGTGGAAAGCAAAAAGCCAAGGAAAGAAAGAACCGCAAGGACGGCAAACCCCAAAGGGGAGGCCGGGCGCAGGGACGAAATGCAACGGAACGGCAAAAAGACATTTTTGACAGGAGGCCCGTTCCCGGCGCTGGCAGGGCCTGATACGGCCTGCTCGGTCAAAGTTCTTCTGGCCATTTTACTCTACTTGCACTTACTGAACACTCAAACGCACCGACACACCCGTCAATTGCCGGCACCCCGATAATAGTTGATTAACGTTGATAGCAGGTAAACGAAAAATCGGGCAAAGGAACGAAGAAACATAGGCCAAATCAGGGTGGTTTTAAGGCAGTCCCGGCAAGAATGACGGGAATGGCCCACAAAACGGTCCGAAAAGACAAACATGCCCGATGGCGCAGTCAACGGACCAGAATCATCCCTGGGCCTGGGCAAGGGCAAGGCGGGCCACGGGAACCCGGTAGGGGGAGCAGGAGACATAATCCACATCGAGCCCGGCGAAAAACTGCAATGACTGGGGCTCCCCGGCATGCTCTCCGCAAATTCCCACAACCAGGTTGGGGTTGGCCCCCCTGCCCCGCTTGATGGCAAACTTTATCAGTTCACCGACCCCGGCCTGGTCCAGGGTGACAAACGGATCGCTCTCGTAAATACCCTTGCGCTTGTAGGCAGCAAGAAAAGCAGGGGCATCATCACGGGAAATGCCAAAGGTCGTCTGGGTCAGGTCGTTGGTGCCAAAGGAAAAGAAATCAACCGCATGGGCAATCTCGCCGGCCCTCAGAGCCGCACGGGGCAGTTCGATCATGGTGCCAAACGAGAGATGAATACGGGTTTCAAAACCGATTCCGGCCTTGTCGGCCATGGTCATGACCTGGTTGCGAAGCCAGATGATCTCGCGGGCCGATGAAACAAACGGCACCATCACCTCGAGCAGAACGTGCTCTTCCTGCTGTTCCATGGCTTCCCTGGCCCCGGCAAAAAGCGCATGCATCTGCATGTTCAGGATCTCGGGATAAGTTATGGCAAGCCGGCAGCCCCTGTGGCCAAGCATGGGGTTGATCTCGCTGAGGCTTTCAAGGCGCCGGCGCAGGGCCCCGGCACCAATGCCCAAAGAGGCGGCGGTCGCCTCGATGTCTTCATCGGTTCTTGGCAGAAATTCATGCAGGGGAGGATCAAAGAGACGAACATTGACCGGACGGCCGCGCATGGTGGTAAACAGGCTGGCATAATCCCTTGCCTGATATTCAACCAGGCCCTGCAGGGCCCGGGCCCGGTCATCCTGGTTCCTCGAAAGTATCAGGCGCCTCAAGGCAGTCATCCTGTCCTGGGAAAAGAACATGTGCTCCGAACGGGCCAGGCCTATGCCCTCGGCACCAAAATCAAGCGCGGTCCTTGCTCCCTCGATGGTTTCCACATTGGTGCGAACGGCAATGGAACGGGTACCATCGGACCAGTCGAGCAGCCGGGAGACGGCCCCGCCGATGTGGGGAGTGGACAATTGCAGGGCGCCGGCAAAAACCTCTCCGGAACTGCCGTCTATGGTGATCTCGTCGCCCTTGGAAAACCCGTGCTCGCCGATGGTGCAGGTCAGGTTTTCGGAATCCACCTGAAGGGAGCGGACACCGGCAACGCAGGGACGGCCGGTGGCGCTGGCCACCATGGCCGCATGGCTGGTCATGCCCCCCCGGGCCGTCAGGGCACCGGTGGCGGCCTGCATGCCCTCCACGTCGGTGGGGCCGGTTTCGTTCATGACCAGGATGCAATGCACCCCGCGGGCATTCAGACGCACCGCATCATCAGGATGAAAGACAATCCTGCCGCTGGCGGCGCCCGGGGCAACCCCAAGACCGGAGGCTATGGCCCTGCGGTTTGAATCGGGCAGCAGCCTTGGATGCAATACATGAGGAAGCCGGGACGGGTCAAAGGACTTGACCACCTGGTGGGTGGACCAGACCCCCCTTTCGGCCCGGTCAACCGCCGCCTCAAGATCAGCCTCGGCACTGGCAGGCACCGGACGGGCCGAGATGAATTGCGTCCTGCCATCATCAATGGCCACGCAAGCCAGCATGTGGCGGCCCGAGGCTCCATCGAGAAATTCACAGATGGGCTCAAGAATCTCCCTGTGCCCGGGATCCCTGACCTCCGGGGGAACCGGGGCCGGGCCGATCTTGCCGGAGCCGGAATGACGGGTCATGAACAGGATTATGCGGCCGGGAGCGGTGGCCTGAACCAGAACTATCTGATTGTTCCTAAGGGTCTGGCTCTCGGGTTGGGACCATACGGGTTCGGATTGACCGTAGGAGGCAAATGCAGCCTGAATGGCATTGCCCAGAGGGCGGTTCAGGTCAACCGATTCCTCTTCACTGTCGGGGGGCGAAATGCCGGTTCTTACCGACATGAGACCGGAACGATGGGCAAGGGCCGAGGTGCGAACCACCAGCCGCGGGGGATTCTTGCCCTTTTCGACCAGCCTGAAAAGGGCCGAAACCCAGCTGCGACGCAGCCTTGCCAGCGATGATTGCCGCTCGTTCTGCAGGGCATCCCAGGCGGTTCTGGTCAGGCATATGGTGGGAACCGTCGGAAAACCCGCATCATAAACGGCCCGGGTCCAGCGAGCCTTGCCCACCAGCAGATCGCGCTGTTCGGCAGAAAGGGGTGCGGTTCCCGACGTGGGGGAAATGACAATAATCTGCTGGGCCGGAGTCAAAGTCAAAGCTGAATTATCTTTGTTTATTACACATGGAATTCATACTGCCCCGAGAGCACTGATGTGGCAACAGGCTTGATTTGATCACGAACATCAAAAGAGCCGGGTAAAATGTGCAAATGCCGGATAAAATGTGCAAATCAGGTATACACGCCAAATTTCAGGTCAAATATACGAGGCAAACATACTTGACATATGAAGCGCCACAAAGCATCAGATTTTCATGAAACCACTTCCAGAACTAAAAATAGTGCTCTGTTCGCCACGGGGTTTTTGTGCCGGAGTCGACCGGGCCATTCAAATCGTTGAAAGGGCACTGGAAAAATACGGTCCCCCCGTCTATGTGCGCCACGAAATCGTTCACAACAAATATGTGGTCGATGAATTGAGGGAAAAGGGAGCGGTTTTCGTAGAAGAGCTTCATGAAATTCCCGACACTAATTCTCCTGTCATCTTCTCGGCCCACGGGGTGGCAAGAACAATTCCAAAAGAGGCAAAGGCGCGCGAAATGTTCGTGCTGGATGCAACATGCCCGCTGGTTTCGAAGGTGCATGTGGAAGCAAGGAAACTGCATGATGAAGGGCGAGAGGTAATTCTCATAGGCCACAGGGGGCACCCGGAAGTGGACGGAACCATGGGCCAGTTGCCAAAAGGAGCGATAAGGCTGATCGAAACCGAGAGCGATGCGGAAAGCTTCCGGTGCAAGGACCCCGAAAACCTGGCTTTTGTAACCCAGACCACCCTTTCGCTGGATGATACGGCAAAGATCATAAAAATTCTCAGGAAGCGATTTCCGGGAATCAGGAGCCCGGCCAAGGAAGATATCTGCTATGCAACCACCAACCGGCAGGAGGCCGTAAAAAAGGTGGCACCGGCGGTCGATGCCATGATAGTGGTCGGGGCCCCTAATTCCTCTAACTCCATGCGCCTGGTAGAAGTGGCAGAACGGGCCGGATGCAAAAAATCCATACTGGTTCAAAGGGCAAGGGACATGAA
>WFPQ01000222.1 GCA_015487515.1 Hyphomicrobiales bacterium
ATTCGGCCCTTGTTGCGGTTATAAGGGCCCCGCCGGGAGTTTGCATTTCGAAGGCCTCGGCCAGGGCACGCCTGAAGTCCCCGGTCACCTCTATGCGGGCGCCGGCATAAACGACCCCTTCGGGATCACGCACCAGGGCATTTCCCAACAGCACCAGGTCGCCGCTTTGTCTGTCATATATCGCCTTGTCGGCCGATGCCCTGTATTCCTGGTAGCTCAGGCGCACGTTTCCCTGGGCCGAAATCCGGTTGTTGTCTGCATCAAATACCAGGTTGTCCGCTTCCACCCCGATATCCTGGGCCCTGGCTGTCGGAAAGCTGTCGAAAAAATCATCCGGCAGCAGCCTGATGCGCTCCGGCCGTCTTTCGACTTCCTTGTCTATACCGAACAATGGTCCCAGCGCCTGGGCAAGGGGCCCGCTCAAAGTCAGCAACACGAGGGCTGCGGCCGTCGGAACGGAACGTTTCAGCCTGCTGACAATTTCATGGCTGCCGTGGCCCATCAGCTCTTTCCGTCTTCCTTGTTCAGCAGCACGCTCAGCCCGATCAGGACTGATATTGCCGCAGGTCCCCACGTTGCAACGGCTGGTTGCAGCACACCCGATGATCCTGCCCGATCGGCCATCTCGGTGATAACAAACACCACGAAGCCCAGTATGATACCATACATCAGTGACATTCCAAACGGGTTTGCTCGTCTGTATCCTGCCGTAAATGCAAACGCAATTAACAAAGAACCAACGAGTAATAAAGGCAGGGATGTCAGTTTTGCCAGGCGGGTTTGTGCTGCGGCCTTTACTATGGGATCACTGACCCCGGATGATAGCACGTCGATCAGTTCGAAAAATGTGAAATCCTCGGTTGACCCGAGGGTTACCCGCAAATCTGCCCTCGTGCTGTTCGTTGCAAGAACATAACTGTCAACAAGACTGCTCACTCCCCCGCTCCGGATTATTCTTGCCTCGCTGAATTCCCAGAAACCGGGGCTGAAGTCGGCCCTGCTGGCAACAATTCTCTTTACGTCTCCATTCTCCTGGGGGAATACGATGACATCGCGCAATATGGCCCCGTTGTCCCGGGCCGAGCCTGCCAGCAGAAAATATTTTCCATCCGCGCCAGATTGTTGCAGCCATATGTCGACGCTTGAACGGGCAATTCCCCCCCCGAGGCCGGGGGGAGTGGGATTTATTTCGCGGTTTATGCGTGTCGATATGCTTTCTCCCACAAGGGTTATGAAGGCACCGAACAGGATAACGAACAATATGGGGCCCCTTGCAATGCGCCATATGGAAATGCCGCTTGCCTTCATCACCACGAATTCCCGGTATGACTGGAACTCGATCAGGGCAACTATTCCCCCCAGCAGCACGGTTATCGAAAGGGTCTTTATCGACCACCTGATTGCTGCCGTTACCACGGCCAGCCAGGCCATGGCCTGGCCACTGATCCTGGAAATGGTTTCAAAGCGCCATGAATCAAGGGATTCCGATAACAATATCAGGCAGAAGAACAAAAACACCACCCCAAGGATTCTGGTCATCATGCGCCTTGTTATGAACCAGTCCAACTGGGAAATCATGCTTTTGCCCCCGGTAGTGGCAGTTTTTGCAGCAATGACGATCCGGGACGGTGAATCGTTTTCATGGCAAATATTATGGCGGCAAGAACCAGCATCATGGCCGGGCCAATATAGTTGCCCATGTAGTTTTCAAGGGCAATGAAGTTTGACAGGGAACGTTCCGAGAAGGCTACTACCAGCACCACCAGTTCCGGCGGCAAGAACTGTCTGCTTCGCCTGCCATGGGGAAAGGCCCCATATGCCCCTACGAGAAAAACCAGCGAAATCACCCTCAGCCCCTCTGCCATTCTCTGGTGGATCTGGCTAAGGATCCCCATGGAAAAACCACCCTCTGCCATGGCCTGCCTTATCAGGCTGAAACTATCCTGCTCGGTAAGGGGGTTTTCCTTGACGGCCGGTTCTGAAAGGGCTTCTATTGCAAGGTCATAGCGGGCAAAGTTGATTTCCGAAAATTCCCCGTTGCCGTTCATCACCTGCAGGCTTCCATCCCTCATGCTTACTTCGAAGCCGTCTGCCCCGGCAACTATCTCGGCCCTTTCGGCCCTGTAGGTTCGGCTCACATCCGGGTTTCGCTTGTCATGGGCAAAGAACCCGTTGATTATTCCGCTGCCTCCCCGGCTTTCGATGCGGACCGTTACTCC
>WFPQ01000223.1 GCA_015487515.1 Hyphomicrobiales bacterium
GAACAGGGGGGTGGCCCATGTGTTGTCGGTGATGATGGCGGTCTTTCTGCCATCATCGCGGTTTTTGCGGGCTCTTTCGCAGGCCTTTGCCATTGCCCTTATGTCCTGAATTTCAAAGGTATGGGAGCCGGGGCTTTCCAGCATTATGGCAGCGGTTCTGCCGGTTAGCAGTTTTCCGATTTCAGCCCCGGCTGCCGGGTTGAAATACCTGGTTTTCACTCCCATGCGGGCCAGAAAGCCATCGCAGAACTGCCGGGTCGGTTCATATACGCAATCGGCCACCAGTATTTCATCGCCGTTCTTGACAACGCTCATCAGTGCACAGGTTATGGCGGCCAGCCCGGAAGGGGCGAGCCTGCTGCCGGCTCCGTTTTCAAGACTCGTGACAAGAGATTCAACCGATTCGGAGGTGGGGGTGCCCCGGCGCCCATATACATAGGGCTGATCGTGTTCGAGCAGGGTTTTCAGGTCGGGATGCAGCACGGTGGATGCCCTGAAAACAGGGGTGTTGACCATGCCGAAATGCTGTCTGGAACTCCGGCCGCCATGGGTGAGCAGGGTTTCCTGGGAAGACGGGACCCCGGGAGGAGTTTTTCCGCCAGTGTTGTTATCGTTGCCTTTTTTCACCCCGAACTCCTTTTCCTTTGCTCAAGATCCCTTTCGCAAGCCGGTTTTTGGCCGGAGGCTGGTTTTTAGGGATGCGGGGCCGTTTGGAAGCCGCCGGTTCAAACTGCATCAATTCAACGGGTCTGCCAAGCCCTTCCATTCCCGGCATCCTGCATGACCGGGCAGGTATCGAGTGCCGGCATGATCTTGTTGAACTGTTACCGGATCTTCGGGGACATGGGCGGGGCCACGGACGGGATCATGGAAAAGCGGGCAGATCTGGCCGCAATGGTTAATTTAACTTAAAAGGTGTTTTTTCGGATGTTTGAACAGGTGACCGGCTTAAATGCTTGACCTTTGGCGCAAAAAAAGTATCCATGACAGGATACCAACTTCGCCAGCAATAAGGCGGGGGTATGGCCTAGGGAGGGCGACATATGAGAATACTTTTGCGCCCGACCTGGGATTTTCTCAAGGTTAGGAAACAAAAGGCAATCTAATGCAACATAAAAAACTCATTCTGGCTGCACTGGCTACCGCTTTCGGTATGTCGGCGACAGCATCCAACGCTTCCAGTGATGGCGGTACCCTTCAGGCGGTAAAGGACAAGGGATTTGTCCAGTGCGGTGTGACCGGCGGTGTCCGCGGGTTTTCTGCACCCGATGAAAACAACAACTGGTCCGGTCTTGAAGTTGATTTTTGCCGCGCCCTTGGTGCTGCAATCTTTGATGACGTGGACGCGGTCCGTTATACACCCCTGACTTCGACAGAACGCTTTGCCGCCCTGTCTTCGGGTGAAATCGACGTCCTTTCCCGCACCACCACCTGGACAATGACCCGCGATACCTCGCTGGGCATCAACTTTGTCGGTGTAATGTTCTATGACGGGCAGGGCTTCATGGTTCGCAAGAGCGATGGCATCTCGTCCGCCTATGATCTTGGCGGCGCATCGGTTTGCATCGAAGCCGGTACCACCACCGAATTGAATGCTGCCGACTTCTTCTCCTCGAACAACATCCAGGTCAATACCGTTGTTTTCGAAGAGCAGGACGAAGTGCTGCAGGCTTACCAGGACCAGCGCTGTGACGTTTATACAACCGACAGTTCTGCCCTGGCTGCCGAGCGTCTGAATCTCGAAGATCCGAACGCCCATGTCATTCTTCCGGAAATCATTTCGAAAGAGCCCCTGGGCCCATCCGTCCGTCAGGGTGATGATGCCTGGTTCAACCTCAATCGCTGGGTATACTTCCTGCTGCTCAATGCTGAAGAACTCGGCGTGACCCAGGCAAATGTCGACGAAATGCTTGCTTCGGACAATCCGGCAATCAAGCGTCTGCTGGGCGTTGAGGGAACCTATGGCGAAATGATCGGCGTTTCCAATGACTGGGGATACCGGATCATCAAGGCCCTTGGCAACTATGGCGAAATGTATGAGCGTCATGTAGGACCTCAGACTGAAATCGGCATTGCCCGCGGTGTCAACGCACTGTGGACCGATGGCGGCATTCAGTACGCTCCGCCAATCCGCTAATATTTCCATAAAATACTGCCCCGGGAGCTTTTGCTTCCGGGGCATTTCGTTCGGGTTGTCTTGCCGTGGGCCAGGCAATACCGTTCCATGTTATTCAAGAGGGGCAGTGGGGAATGAGTTCCAAAGACACTTCGGGTGGAAAGGTCGTTATCGATACGACAGACGCACCTAGCAGGGCGTCACTGATTTATGACCCAAAGATAAGGGCATGGTTTTATCAGGCCGTGCTTTTGGCCGGGGTCGTATGGTTCTTCAGTTATGTCTGGGGCAATCTGACCACCAACATGGCCAAGCAGAACATCAGAACCGGTTTTGGTTTTCTGGATAATACGGCCAGTTTTGAAATCGGGTTCAAGCTCATACAATATGACAGGGCTTCTACTTTCGGCGAGGCACTGCTGGTAGGATTTCTCAACACGATGCTGGTTTCGGTGGTCGGCATAATATTTGCCACCATTCTCGGATTCATCATAGGAATTGCGCGCCTTTCCTCGAACTGGATAGTTGCCCGCCTGGCCACGGTGTACATAGAGGTGATGCGCAACATTCCGTTGCTGCTGCAAATGGTGTTCTGGTATTTTGGTGTTCTGGCCCTGATGCCAAATGTCAAGCAGAGCATCGAACTGCCGCTTTATACGGTTTTCAATAATCGTGGCATGGTAACGCCAGCCCCCCAGTTCAGCGACAATTTTTCCCTCGTCTGGATCGCCATTGTCATTGCCATAATAGCATCCTTCGTGGTTACGGCATGGGCACAAAAACGCCAGGATGCGACCGGGGTCCGTCCTCCTGCCGGCCTGATAAATACGGGCCTGATAATTGGGCTTCCGGCCCTGGTCTGGATTGTCATCGGGGCTTCCCTGTCATTTACAATTCCGGAGTTGCGCGGCTTCAATTATGTCAATGGGGTGCAGATCCCGCCGGAATTCATGGCCTTGTTGTGGGCCCTGATCCTTTATACCGCCGCCTTCATAGCGGAAATCGTAAGGGCCGGTATTCTTGCGGTTCCGGTGGGGCAGAGCGAGGCGGCAAAGTCCCTGGGCCTGAATGAAAGAATCCGGCTTCGCAAGGTCATAATTCCCCAGGCCATGCGGGTGATAGTGCCGCCACTGACTTCACAATATCTCAACCTTACCAAGAACTCGTCACTTGCGGTGGCCATTGGATACCCTGACCTGGTCAGCGTTTTCATGGGCACAACGCTCAATCAGACAGGGCAGGCGGTCGAGGTCGTGGCCATCACCATGACCATTTACCTGTCCCTAAGCCTGATAACTTCGGCGTTCATGAACTGGTTTAATGCGCGTATTGCGCTGACAGAGCGATAGGAGCAGATCATGGCAAAAACAACTTCCAGCTCCCCGGACTCGGTTGCAGTAGTCAGAAAAGAGATGGCGCCCGACATGCCGCCTCCCGTTCCCACCGATGGAATAGTGGTGTGGCTGCGCAACAACCTGTTCAATTCGGTTGGCAATTCCATACTGACGATTCTGAGCCTTTGGGTAATCTATTATTCCCTTTCCGGCATAATCAGTTACGTGTTCATCGATGCCATATGGCAGGGGTCGACCGGGGCCGACTGCCGGGTCGAGGGTTCGGGAA
>WFPQ01000224.1 GCA_015487515.1 Hyphomicrobiales bacterium
CATGAAAGCTGACCTGGTCAAATCCATTGCGGGAAATTTTTTCTTCATCAACCCGGTGATCGACGATGAATTTTGCCTGCCCCAGTTTCAGGTCCGGCAATTCCTCCGCCATGGCCTTTTCCATGTTTTGCGCCGCCCTCTTGCGCAATTCTGACAACCGGCCTGCTGCAGACCTGTAATCCTGCAGGCAGCCTTGCACCTGCCTGCGCATTCCTTCCAGTTCGTCCTGGCCGGACCTGATTGCCTGCAGGTCTTCCCGGTATTTGTCCAAGACCCCTCCCAGGTCATCACAGGCGACCCCATGCTTGCGCGCCATTGCCCTTAGCGCAAACAAACGCTCCTCCGCATTGTTCAGTTCATCGGGATCGAAATCCAGTTCCCGCTTCATTTTCTCCAGCGCTTCTCCCGCCTGTTCCAGGCAAACCAGCGAAGCATCGATCGCTTCCGCCAGGGGAGCAAACAGGCCATCCGGACCATCCTGTCCCCCTTCCTTGCGCTGCAGACGCCGCAACAGGTTGAAAAGGACAGAATCAGGAGCTCCCGGACCGTTCAATATTTCATCGGCATCAGAAATTTCCCCGGCTGCCTTTTCCAGCCCCATCAGGAACCGCCGCCTTTCGGCCAGTTTTTCCTCTTCTCCCGCCTCCGGGGCCAGTTGCGACAGTTCCTCGACACAAAAGCGGGCGAATTCTTCTTCTTTTTTAGCCTGCTCAACCCTTGCTTCGTGCTGTTCCAGCGCTTCGCGTGCCGCAACCAGTTCCCCATGGCTCCTGGCAGTCATTTCCACCGCCTCCCCATGGCCGCCAAAGGCATCCAGAAGCATGCAGTGTGACCTGTCATCCACCAGGGCCCTTTCGTCATGCTGGCCATGAATTTCCACCAGCAGCCGTCCCACATTCTTTAACAAGCCGGCCGACACCGCCTGATCATTGATCAGGGCTCTTGTCCTGCCATCGGCAAACTGCACCCGGCGCAATATGAGTTCATCCCCGTCCGCAAGCTGATTCTGCCTTACCAGCCTTCTTGCGGGATGGTCAGGGTCAAGGAAGAACACCGCGCTCACCTGCCCGCTTTCACATCCCCTTCTGACCAGATTCTGATCACCCCGCCCCCCCAGGGCCAGAACCAGAGCATCCAGCAATATCGACTTTCCGGCCCCGGTTTCTCCGGTCAGCACGCTTAGTCCTGCCCCAAAATTCAGGTCAATCCGGTCGATCAGAACAATATTTTGAACATTCAATCCACTCAGCATGGCCCAAATGGTATCCCGCAAATCAAAACTTCCAGCTGCAAAACAACCCTGAACTCACCTGCCCGGGAATCAAGGGCTGAACGCCAGCTCCGTTACGGCAGGCATGCAGTTCAATCAGGCCGGATCCAGCGATGCAAAAACTTCCTGCAAAGGAATAATGGACATGATCTCAAGACAAATCAAATTCAGGTACGTTTTTCCAGGCGCCGGTTTCCATCTATCTGCGTTCCCTCTACCGCATCGGGAACCAGTCCCTGCTGCTGCAACAGGTTGAATGATCGCTCATACCAGGGGCTTGCCGGATAGTTCAGACCAAGAACAGCCGCCGCCGACTGGGCCTCGGACAACAGGCCAAGTTTCAGATATCCCTCGGTCAGGCGATACAGCGCCTCCTCGATGTGAGTAGAGGTCTCATATTTCTCGACGACGGTCCTGAAGCGGTTGATGGCTGCCGTATACTGGCCATTGCCCAGGTAATACCGGCCAACCGACATTTCCTTGGCCGCCAGTTGATCAAAGGCCACCCGCATGTTCTTGCGACTCTCCTCCACATATTCCGAATCAGGAAAATTCGTCAACAGGACCGTATATGTGTCGATGGTATCCTGGGCCAGTTGCTGATCACGGGTCATGTCCCTTATCTGGGCAAACAGGGATGTGCCCTTCATGTAGAGAACGTAATCAACTTCCGGTGAGGAAGGATATAGCGCCAGGTAACGATCTGCAGCCAGCACCGCTTCCTCGTAATTTCCCATTCTGAAATTGGCAAATACCGTCATCAGCTTGGCCCGCTCCGCATATTCGGAATAGGGATGCTGCCGTTCAAGCTTTTCCAGCGTTGTCAGGGCCGTTGCAAAATACTGGCGATCCATGTCCGCAAGAGCACTTTCATAAAGTTCCTGGGGGGGGATGATCTCCTCTTCCTCGATCTTTACCGGCCCAAACAGATTGAGCCCGGCACAGGCACCGAGCACCAGGGCAAAGACACTCACCAGAAAAAACTGTACAAACGATCGCACCAGCGTGCCTGTTCCTTGGGTACTTGCCTGCTCGATCACGATTCATACAATCCTTTTTTGCTAAGTTGCGCCTTGCCTTCTGATATCAGCCCGATCAAATAATATCCAGCAAGACTGGCCTATATATCAAATGGTTCGAAACTGTGACGAAAAAAGACAGGCCCCGCCCCGTCCGTCCTCAACCCACGGAACGCAAATATGGAGCAACCTCCACTTTTTCCGGAAGATCATCAAGGGCATTGAAGGAAACCGGAAGATTGTCAGCGGAAACGATTTCATAATTTGCCTCATTTGCAAACAGGCTCTTCAACACGAGTGCATTGAGTGCATGTCCCCCCTTGTAGGAGTGGAAGCGCCCGAAAAAAGGCATGCCACCAAGGGCAAGGTCACCAATGGCATCAAGCAGCTTGTGGCGAACGAACTCGTCCTGAAAACGCAGCCCTTCCGAATTCAGTATCCTGTCTTCTTCCAGCGCGATCGAATTTTCCATGGATGAGCCAAGGGCATATCCGGCCTGCCGCAGCACATGGGCATCCTTCATGAACCCGAAGGTGCGCGCCGAACTCACATCATCCACATAACGGCGCGGAGTCCATTCAAAGATCATTCGCTGCCGCCCGATCACCTCATTGTCAAAATCTATTTCAATATCCAGGGAACGGCCGTTATATGGTTCAAGGGCAGCAAAGGAATCATTGTTTCTGACCGTCACCGTTCGCAGGATCTTGATGTATTTGCGCATTGCCGGCTGCACCTGCAACCCCTGTTTCAGGATGGCCTGCACGAACGGAGAAGCGCTTCCGTCCATTATCGGGCATTCCTCCCCGTTAAGGGTAATTAGGGCATTGTCCACCCCGATGCCGCTGAGGGCCGAAATCACGTGTTCTATCGTTGCAACGCTGACCGATTCCCCAAGATCGATAGTGGTGCAAAGGGTGGTTCTGGATACCCGCGAAAACTCCACAGGAACCGGACCTGCAACCTGTCCGTCATCCATGATCCTGGCTATGCGAAATCCGCTGTTGGCAGGGGCCGGCTCTATTCTTAACGTTACCGGACTGGCGGAATGGACACCAATACCATCAAAACGCACGGCCTTTTTCAAGGTGCACTGCCGTGCAGAAATCTTATACATAACCATTACCTCAGTCCCAACCACGCCAAAGTACGTTGTAAACAAAAAAAAACTGGTGCGAAACCCCGCACCAGCCTTTCTTTTGGCCTTTTTCCGTTTTTAACCGTGTTTTCGCAAAAACGCCGGTATTTCGATTTGCCCCGGGGACTTGCCAGCCCTGCGGGTCTCGCGCCCGGACGCATCCAGGGAACCCGCGGCCCCCATGTCCGTCCGGCTGGGCCGCTGCCTGGAAGATGGCGCCTCAATGGCCTGCCTTGCATCCGCATCATCGGTCCCGCTCTTCATTTCGTTCCGGGCCCGCTCCTTTTCCGAAAGGCTCAACCCCACATTCGAGGCGAGGCGCTTCAGCAGAGCCCTTGGTGCATTCATTGATCCCGAGCCTGATTCTTCCACCCGGGAATCGGCAATTATCTTTTGAGCCACCACCGGCATTTCATCGGTACGCGGTATGCGGGTACGCCCTTCGGGACGCTGAGGATCCTTTGGAACATAAGCACTTGGAACCGGACTTTCCTTTTTCACGGCTTCCGTATCCATGGTTTCCCGGCTCGCATTTTCAGGAACATAGGGTTCCACCACCACGTCACCGCCTTCGTCCTTCCTGTCCGAACCAAGTGCTCTCTCCAGCACCGCATCGGCCATTTCGGTTTCCAGTTGCATGCCCACTTCCCGTTTCCTGTCTTCAGGCTGTTCCTGGGCAGTGCCGGAACGGTTTACCCTTATGGCGGCCCTTTCGGGATTGGGCTTGACCGGATCCATGGCCTGCACCATGGCCGCCTCGGTTCCCGTTGCCACCACCGAAACCCTGATATTGCCTTCCATGCTGTCATCAAAGGTTGCCCCGAACACGATATTGGCCTCGGCCCCCACCTCTTCGCGAACCCGGCTGGCAGCCTCGTCTATCTCGTAAAGGGTTATGTCACGGCCACTGGTTATCGAAATCAGCAGGCCCCGGGCCCCCTGTATGGAAACATCATCGAGCAGGGGGTTGGAAATGGCTGCTTCCGCCGCCACCCGCGCCCTGTCTTCTCCGCTGGCATCGCCGGTTCCCATCATTGCCTTGCCCATGCCCCGCATGACCGAACGCACATCGGCAAAATCAAGATTTATCATGCCTTCCTTGACCATGAGGTCTGTAATGCAGGCCACCCCGGAATAAAGCACCTCGTCAGCCATGCCGAACGCATCGGAAAAGGTGGTTTTCTCGTTTGCCACCCTGAACAGGTTCTGGTTCGGAATGACCAGCAGCGTATCCACGTAACGGTGCAATTCATCGATGCCGTCCTCGGCCAGGTTCATGCGCCGCTGCCCCTCGAACTGAAAGGGTTTTGTAACCACCCCGACCGTCAGTATTCCCTGCTCGCGGGCCGCCCTGGCCACCACGGGAGCAGCCCCGGTTCCGGTGCCTCCGCCCATTCCGGCAGTTATGAACGCCATGTGGGAACCGCTCAGGTGATCATTTATCTCGTCCAGGCTTTCTTCGGCCGCAGCCTTTCCCACGTCCGGATGCGAGCCGGCCCCCAGCCCTTCGGTAACGGCCACGCCCAGTTGAATGACCCGGTCTGCCCTGGAAAGGGCCAATGCCTGAGCATCGGTATTGGCGACCACGAAATCCACCCCGTCAAGGCCGGATTCAATCATGTTGTTAACGGCATTGCCCCCTGCGCCCCCCACACCGAACACGGTAATGCGGGGTTTTAGTTCTTGAATGTCGGGAATCGTTAAATTGATGCTCATTTCAGGCCTCATTTGGAATTTGAGGCCGAATTTACCCGCCAAATCGTTAATTGCTCCCTAACATTTATCCGATTTGCGGCAAATTTTATGCAAAATGCAAAAATCAAAAGCCATGAATACCGGTTGTTAAGCATGATTTTTGCCCCCGGCACCTGCTTGCCGGCACAATATTTTATCACCCGAGCAAGGAAGAAATGACCGGTTTCCCGGATCAGGCGGTAAGGCCGCTTACGAGCCAGTTGGAAACCCTGGAAAAATAACCGTCCCTGCCGGTAAATCTGCCGCCGCGGCCCGGATCCACATATTCCTGATGGCACACCTGGGGATATACCAGCATTCCCACGACGCTCGAAAATATGGGTCCTCGCGCCTGTTCCGGCAAGCCGGCAACCCCGAGCGGGCGGCCGACGCGGACATTGCGCACCAGTATGCGACGGGCCATTTCCGGCAGCCCGGTCAGTTCGCTTGCCCCCCCGGTCATTACCACCCGCCGCCCGCAGACATCCATCATTCCCGTGGCCTGCATGCGTTCGGCGATCGCGGTCAGTATTTCCTCTACCCGGGGCCTTATTATGCGCGTCAGCGTGGAACGGGTAATCTGGCTGGGAACCGCATCCAGGCCGATCTCGTTCACCTGTATCAGGTCCCGCTCGTCACTCTGACCGGGAAGAACCGAACCATAATAGGTCTTTAATCTTTCGGCCGTCTCCACGCTGACCGAAAGCTGACGGGCAATATCGATTGTAAGGTGATGACCGCCAATGGCAATGGCATCACAATAGACCAGCCTGTCATCCTTGAACACGGAAACCGTGGTGGTGGCCCCGCCAAAATCGACCACCCCTACCCCGAGCTTGGCTTCATCATCAACCAGGCTGGCCAGCCCGCTGGCATAGGGAGTTGCAATCAGGGCCTCTATCTGCAGGTGGCAACGGTTCAGCACCAGTTCGATATTGCGCATCGCCAGGGTTTCTGCCGATATGACCGCCACGTCGACACCAAACTGTTCACCGACCATTCCCAAAGGATCGCTTATGCCCTTTTGCCCATCAAGGGAAAACCCGATGGGCAACGCATGAATGACGGAACGCCCGTTACGCACCGAACGCTCGTTGACCGCGCTCAGAACCCGCGAAATATCCCCCCGCTCCACCTCGGTACCGTCAAGGGAAACCGAAGCGCTGAATGTCTCCGAACCCAGCCGTCCCGCACTGACATTTACTATGACCGTCTCCACGGTAAGCCCCGCCATGCGCTCGGCCGTGCCCACCACCGTTCTTATTGCCTGTTCTGCCTTGGCAAGATCGCTGACCACCCCGCTCTTGATGCCGGCCGAAGGTCCGTAACCAAACCCTATTACCTCCACCACGTGACTGCGGTCCTTTAATGCCTTGCCCTCGGCCCTGGGCACCAGCCGGGCCACCACGCAACAGATTTTTGTCGATCCGATATCAAGAACGGCAACAAGGCTTGATTTTCCGGGCTGAACCGGGCGAAGCCGGGTGGTAAAGGAATCAGTGATCATCAAACTTCTCTAAAAACTCTTTTCAATCATCCGCATCGGCTAAAAACTCAACTTTTTACTTCATGAGGTTTCGGCTTGATCACGCTCGACAAGCCTTAGCGCCATAATGCCTGCCACCCTCATGTCGATCACCGCCAGGTCCCTGTCCAGTATCTGCGATGTCTGCTGGGCCCGGTTCAACTGCCACAATGCCTGCCCCACCCCGTTTTCGGGCAGTTTCACCCTCAGTCCCGAATCATAGATCAGGTCCCAGCGCCTGTCGGCAATACGACTCAGGGCCAGCAGCCCCTCTCCGAGCACCGGATAACCGTCAAGGGCATCTATCATGGCCATGGCATCATCCGCCGCCCCATCACCGATCACCAGGGGCAGGCTTTCATCGGCCGGTCCCGCAGCGGCAATCTGAGTGCCATCCCCGTCAATTACAAAGGTCACCCCATCGACCCGCCAGCGGGCAACCGGGACAACTTCCGATATCTCGATCACCAGGGCAGACGGGTAGATCTTGCGCAGCCTCACGTCACTTACGGATGGAATCTGAAGGATTCTTACGCGGGCCGCTTCCACGTCGAAATTGAAAATATTGCTGGTTCCGTCGATGGCCAGGGCAGCCACCACATCCTTTTCCATGGTCAGGGACTGGCCGGTAATGGAAATTTCCTCGATGCCGAACCCGATGGCCGCCACTCGTCCGGCCATGACATCACCGATACCAATGGCCACCTGTGCAATTCCTCCCCGGACCTGGAAACCGGCCGCCATGACCAGCGCCACCAGCATGGCGGCCCCGATCCTTACAAGCAATATCCTGTGCAGCAGCCATGAACGCCTGGCAGCCACAAGGGGGCGCCATGTTACGGGCAGCCGCACCATGTCGAAAAGCCGGGGCTTACCCGCCTCACCCATGCCTGCTGCAACCGAAACCCGCACCCCCGAAACGGAATCCTGCCCTGAAACCGAGCCTACCTGTGACAACTTGCATCCTCCAGCATCCAGGTCACCAGTTCGACCGCACTGTGCCCGGCATGTTCAATCATTTCCGGCACCAGCGAGGTCGAAGACATTCCCGGCTGGGTATTGATTTCCAGGCAGACCAGTTCCCCGTCCTGCCCCGCAAGATCGTTGAAGCGGAAATCGGTCCGGCTGATTCCGCGACACCCCAGCGCCTCATGGGCTTTTAACGCCAAATTCTGTACATTTTCGTAAACTTTTGCCGGAATCCGGGCCGGGAGCACGTGTTTTGAGCCTCCCCTGGCATATTTTGCCTCGTAATTGTAAAAATCCAGATCGGTAACTATTTCCGTTACCCCCAGCGCCACGTCTCCCATCACTGCACAGGTCAGTTCCCGGCCGGGTATGAACCTTTCAACCATCAGATATTCCCCCCCCTTCCATTCCGGTTCAAGGATCTCGCGGGGCGGGCTTTCATCTTCACCCATGATGATGAAAATTCCCACGCTGGACCCTTCGGCCACCGGCTTGACCACGTAGGGCGGTTTCATCACGTGAGAGCGGGCAATCTCGGCCCGGCTGGCGATCACATGGGCCGTAACCGGCACCCCGGCCGCCTTGAAGATGATCTTGCTCTGGTGCTTGTCCATGGCCAGGGC
>WFPQ01000225.1 GCA_015487515.1 Hyphomicrobiales bacterium
CGACAATGTCGTGAACCAGCAGCATTTTGATCACCCGCAGCATGTCGGTGCCTTCCGGAGCAAAATCGGAAAACACGATTGCCATAAGGGCCAGTTGCCATGAATGTTCGGCATCGTTCTCCTTGCGGGAGCGATCGAGCAGCGGAGTCTGGCGCCAGACCTGCTTGAGCCTGTCGATCTCAAGAACGAAACCAACCTGGCGGGCCAGCCTTTGGGGCTGGTCAAGATCGAGCAGGACCCGCATCGCCTTGCCGGGACGGGTCAATTCCATATCGGGGGATAATTCCATATCGGGAAATGACGAACCGGCAGAACCGGCGGAGAATTTTGGTTTTTCAGGCTTTATCACGTGTATTTGATCTTTCCTTGGTGTATGTTGCCCGCCGGGCCCATGGAGCCCGAAGAATCTGTCATACGGATCAAAAAGCCCGATCAAAAAACAGAATATGGGCAGCAGGGTATGGACCAATCGGGTTCAGGGATTTCAGAATTTACGGGCAACGGGGAGAAAAATGCGTCTTTTACCAATCATGTTTTCGATGCTGATGGCAGTTATTGCCATTGCAAATGCAACTTCTGCCATTGCGCAGGAATGGTCAACCTATTCAAATGCCCGCTATGGAGCAACCGCCGAAGTGCCGCCCGGCTTCAAGCCCGCCGGTCCAGAGGCCAACAATGCCGAAGGACTGATTTTTCTGCACAGGAATGGAAGCACCCTGACAATCTACGGGCTCGACATTGCCAACCGCGATCTTGAGGCACAGGTCGAACAGATGATGGCCTTTGAAAATTCCTATAGCGGATGGCAGATGGCCGGCAGGGAAATAAATGATGATTGGGCCGAATTCGTGGCCCGGGGCGGAAACCGCACCCTAAGGGTTAGAATAATAACCGCCTGCGGGGGAAAAATCGGCCTGGTGACACGATTCGAAATGGTTGGAAACCTGAATGTACAGGCCGACAGGGTGGAAGAATCCCTGAGAAAAGGCCCGGCCCGGGTTTGCTGACAAGTCTGCTTGCAAGTGTAATGATCAGACCATGCAGCCGGAAATGACAGGGCCGGTCCATTATTTTTGATACGCCAGGGATAATGGCCCGGGCAGGCAGGTTTTTTGCCTTGTGCCAACGGGCTTTTTTGCCTTGTGCCAACGGGCTTTTTGGCCTTATGCCGGCGGGCTTTTTGGCCTCGCGCCGGCAGGCTGGTCCCCTCCAAAATCTCAAGAAATCAGAATTCGATTCCGGCCTGGGCCTTTACACCGCTTCTGAAGGGATGCTTGATCTGGGTCATCTCGGTAACCAGGTCGGCAATCTCCAGGAGTTCATCCCGGGCATTGCGCCCGGTAATGATGACATGGGTATCCCTGGGCTTGTCCTTCAGCACCGCAACCACCTCGTTTATGTCCAGATAGTCATAGCGCAGGCATATGTTCAGTTCATCGAGCAGGATCATTTCATGGGATGGGTCCATGATCATCTTCCTGGCCTCGTCCCAGGCCGCCCTGGCCGCCCGGATGTCGCGGGCCCGGTCCTGGGTATCCCATGTGAACCCCTCTCCCATGGCCCTTATGGTTACCTGGTCGGAAAACCTTTCAAGCACATCGCGTTCTCCGGTTCCCCACTTGCCCTTCACGAATTGCACTATGCCGATCTTGAAACCATGGCCAATGGCACGAAAGACCATGCCGAAGGCGGCAGTGGATTTGCCCTTTCCCTTGCCGGTGTGAACAATGATCAGACCGCGTTCTTCTGTTTTGGTGGCCAGAATTTTATCGCGGGCAGCTTTCTTCTTGGCCATTTTCCTGGCGTGATATTCATTGCGCTCGGCCTCGCTCATCAGGTCGGTTTTCTTGAGACCGGCCCTGCGAGGAGTTTTTGGGGTTTTTTCCATCATTCTTCTCCATTGAGCACAGCATAGGCAGAATTGGATTTTGGTGTCCACAGGCCTCGTTCGACGGCCTCGTTGAATTTCATCAGCAATTCATCATGTCCATGGGAATTGTTGTTCCTTATGAAATCCCTGACTTCTTCATCAAGAACGAATGCCTCAAAGGCCAGGTCAAAATGGTGCGTCTTCACGGCACCGGTGGTGGCGGCAAAGGCAAACATGTAATCAACGGTGGCAATTATCTCGAATGCGCCCTTGTAACCATGGTTCATGACCCCCCCGATCCACCTGGGGTTTAGAACCCGGGAACGCATCACCCGGGAAATTTCCATTTCAAGGGTGCGGGCCAGCGGTCTTTGCGGCCGGGAATGATCATTGTGATAGGCGGCAGGTTTTCTTCCGCTCAGGGACTGGGCCGTGACAAAAAGCCCCCCCTCGAACTGGTAATAATCGTCACTGTCCAGCAAATCATGCTCGCGATTGTCCTGGTTGTGCACCACCGCATCAATACCGCCGAGCCGGGCGGCAAACCTTTCATGTTCGGGCAGGCCCCTGGCATTGAGGCCATAGGCATATTGCCCCCATTCAAGAAATGCCCCTGCCAGGTCGGACTTGTCATCCCAGGTGGAATTGTCCATCAGCCCCTGCAGGCCGGCCCCGTAGGAGCCGGGCCTGGAACCGAAAATCCGGTGACCGGCCCCAAGGGCCGCATCAAGTTCACTGTTTCCACGCTCCATCAGTTCGAGGGTTTCGCGGCGCATGGCAGCGGCAATCGGATTTTGATCCTCGGGTTCATCAAGGGCGCCAACCGCCCTTATGGCCTGATCGAAAAGAGTAACGAGCTGGGGAAAGGCATCCCTGAAAAACCCGGAAATTCTCAAGACCACATCAATTCTGGGCCGGCCCAGCTTTGCAAGGGGAATTATTTCAAAGCCGCTCACCCTGAGGGATCCCGGGTCCCACCTGGGCCTGGCCCCGATAAAGGCCAGGGCCTGGGCAATGTCATCGCCCCCGGTCCGCATGTTGGCCGTGCCCCAGACCCCAAGGGCAAGGGAGCGAAGATGGGTGCCGTTTTGCTGAAAATGCAACAGGGCAAGGTTTTCTGCCGATTTATACCCCAGTTCCCAGGCCGTGGGGGTGGGCAGGGCGCGATTGTCAAGGGAATAGAAATTGCGACCGGTGGGCAATACGTCAAGCCGCCCCCGGGAGGGAGCACCGGAGGGGCCGGGGGCAATGAACTTTCCATCAAGACCATCAATCAGGGCATTGATCTCGGCCGGACCACAAGCGGCAAGCCGTGGCCTGATGAAAGAATTTACATGATCCAGAACTGCCGCCGTCGCCATGAAATCCGGGGGCAGTTTCCTGCCCTGGACAAATTGCGCCGCCAGCAGTTCAAGCCTTTCCAGCGTATCCCCCACATTGCGCCAGTGATCCTTGCATACATCGTGCAAAAGGGCTGGCCTCGGGCCGTTCCACCTGTCGGCCAGCCTTGCATCAAGGGGATCAAAACCAAGTCTTAGATCATCGGCAATGGCCCGGATCAGGGAGGCATCCTTCTGCTCCGTACCCCGGGGAATACGGGACAGGGCCACCAGGAGATCGCGCTGTTGTTCCCCTTCGGGCGAAATGCCAAAAACATGCAGGCCATCGCGAATCTGGGCCTCCTTGAGTTCGCAGAGAAAATTATCTATTTCGCCAAGGGCCTGATCCTCGTCATCGGGCAGGTCGATATCACGATCCAGCGCCGTATCGCGGGTAAAATCCAGGATACGCCTTTTCAACCCTTCCAGCCGACGCCGGTCCATGCCGGAAGCCGCGTAATATTCATCGAGCAAGGACTCCAGGTCCTTTAAGGGACCATAGGTCTCGGCCCGGGTCAGCGGAGGCACAAGGTGGTCTATGATGACCGCACCGGTGCGGCGCTTGGCCTGGGTGCCCTCGCCGGGATCATTGACGATGAAGGGATAAAAATGGGGCAGACCAGCCCACAGGGCAGCCGGGTGATCGGCCAGGTCCAGCGCCACCGCCTTGCCGGGCAGCCATTCGAGATTGCCATGCTTGCCATTGTGAACAAGGGCATGGGCACCAAAGACATGCCTTGTCCACAGATAGACGGCCAGATAGGCATGGGGGGGAACAAGGTCCGGGTCGTGATAGCTTGCCTCTTCATCAAGGTCATAACCGCGGGAAGGCTGAAGCAGCACGGCAACATTGCCAAAGAATATCACAGGAAGATGAAAACCGTCGGGGCGGCAAAAGGGATCGTTTTCAGGTTTCCCCCAGCGCTGCCCTGTCTCCCTGCGGATTTTTTCCGGCAGTTTTTCAAACAGTCGACCATAGGTTTCAAGGTCCAGAACCGCCCCGCCCTCCCCCCGGGAAGGGTTGGCATTGGTGGGACCCGACTGCAGGAGACCTATCAACTCATTGGACGTTTGCGGGAGGTTACCTATTGCATATCCAGCCTTCTTCAGGGCGCGCAGGATCTCAAGGCTGGAGGCGGGCGCATCGTACCCGACCCCGTTGGCAATGCGGCCATCGCGAATGGGATAATTGGCCAGCACCATGGCTATGCGGCGGCCCTTCCTGGGGGTATCCTGCAGCCTTGTCCAGTTTCCGGCCAGTTCGACGGCCCGGCAAATCCCCTCATGATCCGGGGCATAGGAGTTCAGAAAACACTGGGTATCTTCATTCCAGAGCGAGGGCTGCTTGTGGCCGACTATCAGGGCGCCAATGCGCCCGTCCAGTTCGGGCAGAACCACCTGCATGGCCAGATCCTTGGCGCCAAGGCCCTGGATATCGTCCTGCCATGCCTCCCGTGAGCGCCCGTTCTGAACCAGCTGGATTACGGGGGCAGAAATATCGGCAAACGGATTCCGACCCGGCTCCATGCCGTCAAGCCCAAGGGCAAAGCCGGTCATGTTGAAAATGACAGAGGGGGGGAAATGTTCGAACACCCTGCGCACGAAGCGGATGCAGGCCCCTTCCTTCAGGCTGGAGATCACAAGGGGAACCGGCCGCATCCCATTTCCTGAGAGTTCCTCGATCAGGCACTGGACCGTTGCGGTCCCCGCCCCCTCCAGCGCTGCGCGATAAAACAGCAAAGGGACATTATGCCCCCCGTCCCTGCCAACCCCTTTGCCCGGTCCGGCAATTTTCCCATGCAGACGCTCCAACTGTTCTGGGTCAACCATGCCCTTTCCGGGCCAGAAGGCCCCGAACCGGGCAAAGGGCCTGGCGGAAACTTCTCCCGGGGAGCCCGATGCGGCCAGCGACTTAAAGGCAGCAAGGGCCAGGTCCATGTTTTCCGGCCCGCCGGCAACAAAAAGCCCGTGCAGGGCCTGCCAGTGGGATTTTTCAATATTGGAAAGATCCAGCAATTGGGGATCGACAGTGGCATCCCCCGGCAAAAAAACAAGTCGCAAATTGCCGGAATCGGCCAGCCTTGCAAGTTCATCAACCCCGTATTGCCAATAAGAAGTGCCCCCCAGAAGGCGCACGACGATCAGCTTTGCCCCTGAGGCGGTTTTCTGCAACCACAGGTCTACAGACATGTTATGGGACAGTTGCAGGAAATTTACCAGGCGCAGCCCCGTTTCACCGGCCCTTGAAGCGGCGGCGGCAAGGGCGCAGAGCTCGCTGTCGGCGGCAGAGACAAAAATGATCTCGCCGGGAGCCTGGTCCAGGTCAATGGCTTCACCCTCCTGCTGCAAAATTCCCGATTGGGCAGCCAGAAGATGCATCAGGAAACTCCGCCGGGCCCGAAAATCCCTGCTATGGCCTGTTTGTCAAGGGGAGACTGACCGATGACGACCAGAGATGTAGCGGCCTTTTCATCCCCGGCCCATTCCCGGTCGAACCAGCTGTTTATGCGAGGTCCGACCGCCTGTATGACCAGCCTGGCCGGAGTGCCGGAAATGGCTGCAAAACCCTTGAGGCGCAGGATGTCATGCTCGATGATCGCCTTTTCGATGCTGGCCAGCAACGCGTCCCTGGAAGGGGCGGGGGGCAGCTCCAGGGAAAAACTGTCAAAATCATCATGCTCGTGCAGATCCCCGTCATGATCCCTTTCGTGGTGACTCTGGCGGCCTTCAAGATCATCCTGGGATTCCATGTTCATGCCCAGCAGAACCGCCACATCGACTTTTGCCATGCTGGCGCGGACGATCCTGGTTCCGGCCCGCATGTGATGCCTTACCTGGTCTTCGACCCGCTCCACTTCAGGCCCCTGCAGCAGATCGGTCTTGTTGATCACCACCAGATCGGCGCAAACCAGCTGGTCCTCGAACAATTCCCCCAGCGGGGTTTCATGATCCAGCATATCATCCCGCTGGCGCTGGACATTGACCCGCTTCTCGTCGGAAGCAAAACGCCCCCCGGCAAGGGCCGGGGCATCAACCAGTGTCACGATGCCATCAATATTTACCCCGGCCCTGATCTGAGGCCAGTTAAAGGCACGCACCAGCGGCTGGGGCAGGGCCAGGCCGGAGGTTTCGATTATGATATGGTCGGGACGGGGATCCCTGGCCAGTAGGGCCTGCATGGTGGGTATGAATTCATCGGCCACCGTGCAGCAGATGCAGCCATTGGCCAGTTCGATCACATCATCACCTCCACAGGCCGCATCACCGCAATCGCTGAGCAGTTCCCCATCGACCCCGATATCGCCAAACTCGTTGACGATCAGGGCAATGCGCCTGCCGTCGGCGTTGGCAATGACGTGGCGAACCAGGGTGGTCTTTCCGGCCCCCAGAAAACCGGTAATGATGGTTGCGGGTATCTTGCCAGCCATTTTATGATGTCTCCTGCCCGTTGATGCGCATATTTATCCAGCCGAATGAAAAGCCAAGGGTGATCCAGAATGCAAACAGTGAAAACATGGCATTGGACACATAGATCAGGACGAGCGCAGCCGGAACATTTGAAGGCTCATCCGGTGGTTGCGGAGCACCGGCAATGTGGGGAACCAGCATCAATGCCAGGGCAATGAACATTCCGCCCGGATTGCGGTTCCGGTAAAGGACAAAAATTGCCAGGGACGAAATCAGTACGGTTCCAAGCCACCAGACCTGGCGCTGGCCGAGTTCTGCTGCAACCATGCCGGGAAGTTCGGGCGGCAGCCCAATGGAAGGCATAAGGGAAACCGAGACATATCCGGCCAGACCCCAGAGCAGACCGTTTGCGGCCGTGACCGGAATGTTGGAAAAAACCGAAATCGCCCCCAGAACAAGGGCATAACCAAGGCCTGTCAGAACACTGGCCAGCACCGTATAGGCGGCCCGCTCCAGCCCCTCCCCCGGTCCCCAGGCGACGGATTCGGGCGCAGTTTCACTTGCATTTCCAGCAGTGGCGTCAATTGGCTGCGGATGGGGATGCGGGCCGGCAGGAAACGGATCATCGGCGTGTTCAAGGGCATGAACCGGGCTGATTTCATAGGATTCGGCCTCGATGATGAGCGGTACCACCCGCCATTGCTGGATGGCAGACAGAACCAGGCCGGAGACCAGGCCGGCAAGCACCGCGGCGAAAAAAACCTGTTGGAACAACTTCATATTATTACCTGAACAAGAGAATGAAAGCACCGGGCCACCGGAACAAAACCGGCAGCCGCGGACTCCTGCTCACAGGCCGAGCAAAGAACTGCAACCTGCAAGACAACGAAACCGGCTAGTGACAGGGAAAACCCATGGCATGGCGGGTATCATGGGCACCATTATGGACAGCAATGTCCTGGGCAAAGCCGGTTCCGATGATGAGCGTCAGGCCGATCATAAGGGAAAGGGAGCCCGCGATCAGTCTTTGGGAAAGGGAAATGGTGTATTCTTGAGTCTTGGCGTTAGTCTTGGCGTTAGTCTTGGCGTTCATGGTGGTCAACACCCTCCGTGTGACATTGAAACAGATACTCGGAAAAAAGGACATTGGCCGAAAAAGGCATAACCCGGATTTCCGGAAGGCAGGTCTCCTGGCTCACGATGGCAAAGTACAGGCAGCACTTTCGTTTTCATCGCCTTCCCGGCCCCGGGGAGCCAGTGGCATGAGACAAAAACCCATCGTTCACAGTTGCGGGGGCAGCCACGGCCTTGGTCCCTGATGGGTACGCCATTCCCGTGTTCCCTTGTTAAGCCCGTGACCTGTTCGCAGCCCCGGGCACCTTCGATGCAAGGATGGCACGGGAATGGCAAAAAAACAAGATGCCTGATTTTGCAAACCGAATGGTTCGTGGGGGTCGATGACAGGCAAAAACAGCGGGCATGGCGCCATATAAGTTTGCCGGCACGGCGATCAATTAAGGCAGAAACAACTCAAAAATCATCGACATGAATGGCTTTAGGGTTCAATATGAGCCCATGGAAAAAAAAGACAGCAACGCTGATTTGGCAAAAATCATTTGCCGGAAATACCTGAACGATGCGGCAGCACTGATCGAAATCCTGCATGACGTACAGGAACATTTCGGTTTTCTGCCCCGGGACATGCTGCCGGAAATCGCCGGGCACCTGAACATTACAAGAGCAGAAGCCGGCGGAGTTGCCGGATTCTACGAAGATTTCAGGACCAGGCCACCGGCAAGGATGCACTTGAAGATCTGCAGGGGAGAAGCATGCCAGTCCATGGGCGCAAACGGGCTGATCAAACTGGTTGAAAGGCTGAAAAGGGAACTGGAGGGGGAAATATCCTTTGAGGAGGTCTTCTGCCTTGGCAACTGTGCCCTGGCCCCGGCCATCATGGAAGGGGAAAGACTGACCGGCAGGGTGGATGAAAGTTTCCTTGAAACCAGGATTCGCCGCTCAACCGGGCAAGGACCGGTCAATGGGCAAGATACTGGCGGAGAAGGCAAATGAGCACGAAAATCTATCTGCCCTGCGACAGTGGCGCGGTCTCGGTCGGAGCCGACCAGGTGGCCGATGCCATAATTTTGGAAGCCGAAAAACGCAACATGGACATGGAACTGATCCGCAACGGATCAAGGGGCATGTTCTGGCTGGAACCCCTGATGGAAGTGGAAACGGGTCGGGGCAGAATGGGGTTCGGGCCGGTCTGCGCCAGCGAGGTGGGCGAAATACTGGACCTGCTGGTCAAAACAGACCCCGAAACGGTAAAACATGAAAAGGCCCTGGGCCTGGTCGAAGAAATAGAATATCTGAAAAGGCAGCAGAGAGTTACCTTCAGCCGGGTCGGCATAATCGACCCGCTGGACATCAGGGATTACATGGAACATGGCGGCTTTAAGGGGCTTAAAAAATCCATGGCCCTGGGCCCGGAGAAAACCTGTGAGGAAGTCCTGGCTTCGGGCCTGCGCGGTCGCGGAGGGGCGGGGTTTCCGGCCGGAATAAAATGGAAAACCGTGGCCGGGCAACCCACGGGGCAAAAATATGTCTGCTGCAATGCCGACGAGGGGGACAGCGGGACCTTTGCCGACCGCATGCTGATGGAGGGAGATCCCTTCTGCCTGCTTGAGGGCATGATCATTGCCGCCATCGCAACCGGGGCCTCCAGGGGATTCATCTATGTGCGTTCCGAATATCCTGCCGCCATCAGGACCCTGAAAAAGGCAATCAGAATTCTTGAAAAAAACAACTGGCTGGGAAAGAACATTGCCGGCTCGAACCACGAATTTGACATTGAAGTCCGCCGGGGCGCCGGCTCCTATGTCTGCGGAGAAGAAAGCGCCATGCTGGAAAGCCTGGAGGGCAAGCGCGGACAGGTGAGGTCAAGGCCACCCATACCGGCAATCTCGGGCCTGTTCGGCAAGCCGACCCTGGTCAACAATGTTCTGACCCTGGCTTCGGTGCCCGTCATAATGGCAAAAGGGGCAAAGGCCTATGAGACACTGGGTTCGGACAAGTCCCACGGTACCCAGGCTTTCCAGCTTGCCGGAAACATAAAAAGGGGAGGACTGGTCGAACTGGCCTTCGGAGTCTCGCTGCGCGAACTGGTCGAGAATTTTGGCGGGGGAACCAGAACCGGAAAAAAGTTCAGATGCGCCCAGCTCGGCGGCCCCCTTGGAGCCTATGTGGATGCAAAAATGCTTGACGTGGCAATGGAATACGAGACCCTGGCCCAACGGGGAGCCATGCTGGGACATGGGGGCATCACCGTGTTTGACGAAGATGTGGACATGGCAGAAATGGCCAGGTTCGCCTTTGAATTCTGTGCCATTGAAAGCTGCGGCAAATGCACCCCGTGCCGTATCGGCAGCGTACGGGGAAAGGAGAGCATCGAGCGGCTGCTGACTGGAAAAGACAAGGAAAAAACCCTTGAACTCATCGAGGACCTTTGCACGACGCTGGAAGAGGGTTCCCTTTGCGCCATGGGCGGACTTACCCCGCTGCCGGTGCGCTCGGCCATAAGGCTGTTTCCTGAGGATTTCGGCCTTCAAAACCGCACGATCCCCCATGAAACCAACCCTTAACAGGAGCATGCAGCCATGAAAAATGAAAATGCAAGGGATCTTGGCACTCCGGCGCTCAGGGCTGAAAACGGGAACGCCGGACAGGTCAGGCTGTTCATCGACGGGCTTGAAATATCGGTGCCCGAGGGAACTTCCGTGATGCGGGCCGCCGGGCTGGCAGGCCGGGCAATTCCAAAACTCTGCGCCACCGACAGTCTCGAAGCCTTCGGCTCCTGCCGGCTTTGCCTGGTGGAAATCGAAGGGGTAAAGGGCACCCCGGCCTCGTGCACCACTCCGGCAGCAGAGGGAATGAAGGTAACGACCAGAACCCAGAGGCTGGAAAAACTGCGAAGGGGGGTGATGGAGCTCTACCTGTCGGACCATCCGCTGGAATGTCTTACCTGCGCGGTCAACGGCGATTGCGAACTGCAGGACGTGGCCGGGGAAATCGGGGTGCGCAAGGTCCGTTATGGCTATGGGGGAAAAAACCATTTCGATGAAAAGGCCGCCGCCGCCATTGACCGGTCAAATCCGTATTTTCACTTTGATGCCTCAAAATGCATAGTCTGCTCGCGCTGTGTCAGGGCCTGCGACGAAATACAGGGCACCCTGGCCCTGGCGGTGCAGGGCCGGGGTTTTGATTCGGTGATCAGTGCCGGACTGAAGGGAGAAGATTTCTTTTCATCCGAATGTGTATCGTGCGGGGCCTGTGTTGCGGTGTGCCCGACGGCGGCACTGGTTGAAAGCGAAGTGGCAAGGCACGGGGTGCCAAATCGCCTTGTTGCCACCACCTGCGCCTATTGCGGGGTCGGATGTTCGTTCATTGCACAATTGCAGGGCGATCAGCTTATCCGCATGGTTCCGGACAAGAGCGGGGGTGCAAACGAGGGCCACTCCTGCGTAAAGGGCCGGTTCGCCTTTGGCTATGCCTATCATGAAGACCGAATGACCAGCCCGATGATAAGGGAAAAAACCACCGACCCCTGGCGACCGGCAAGCTGGGACGAGGCAATAGGGTTCGCAGCCGAAAAATTCTTGAAAATCCGCGACAAATACGGCCCCGGAGCCATCGGGGGCATAACCTCCTCGCGCTGCACCAATGAAGAGGTGTTCGCGGTGCAAAAAATGATCCGGGCCGCCTTTGGTTCCAACAATGTGGATACCTGCGCCCGGGTCTGCCATGCCCCTACCGGCTATGGCCTGAAAACCACCTTCGGCACCTCGGCGGGCACCCAGGACTTCAGGTCAGTGGAAAAAAGCGACGTGATATTGCTGATCGGGGCAAACCCCACGGACGGGCACCCGGTATTTGCCTCCAGGATGAAACGGCGCCTGCGAGAGGGGGCAAAGCTGATCGTCATCGACCCGCGGCGCATCGACCTGGTGCAATCCCCCCACATAAAGGCGCAATATCATATTCCCCTGCAGCCGGGCACCAATGTCGCGGTGCTGAACGCCATGGCCCACGTGGCACTGCGAGAAAAACTTTGGGACCGGGAATTCGTTACGGAACGCTGCGACATGGAAGCCTTTGAGGAATGGAAAAACTTCATCGAACTGGAACAGAATTCACCCGAATGTTTGAGCAAGACAATAGGGGTGGAAGCGGATCTGCTGATCAGGGCGGCCCGGCTGTTTGCCAGTGCCGGAAACGGAGCCATTTATTACGGCCTGGGAGTAACCGAACATTCCCAGGGCTCGACCTGTGTGATGGCTATGGCAAACCTGGCCATGGCCACGGGAAACATCGGCAGGGCCGGGGTCGGGGTAAACCCGCTGAGAGGACAGAACAATGTGCAGGGATCGTGCGACATGGGCTCGTTTCCCCACGAATTTTCCGGATATCGCAGCGTTGAAGACGAGCAGGTGCGGGCACAATTCGAGGCGGAATGGGGCATAAAACTGTCCGGCAAGCCGGGCCTTAGACTGCCCAACATGTTCGATGAAGCCCTGAAGGGAAATTTCAAGGGCATGTTCATTCAGGGCGAGGACATTGCCCAGTCCGATCCCAATACAAAACATGTGAGCGCAGCCCTTGAGGCCCTGGAACTGCTGGTGGTGCAGGACCTGTTCCTGAACGAAACCGCAGCATTTGCCCACGTGTTTTTGCCCGGAACCTCGTTTCTGGAAAAAGATGGAACCTTCACCAATGCGGAGCGGCGGATCAACCGGGTGCGACCGGCCATCAAGGAAAGATGCGGCATGGCCGAATGGCAGGTGGCAGCATCCCTGGCTACCAGAATGGGCTATGAAATGAATTATGAAAATTCCGCGCAGATCATGGATGAAATCGCCCGCCTTACCCCAAGTTTCAGCCTGGTCAGCCATGAGCGCCTCGATCGCAAGGGCTCCATGCAATGGCCGGTGAACCAGCAGGCGCCCGATGGCACGCCGATAATGCATGAGAACGGTTTCGTGCGCGGCAAGGGGCTGTTCATAATCACCGAGTTCATACCAACGACCGAACGCTGCTCCCGCAAGTTCCCGCTGATACTGACCACGGGCAGAATCCTCAGCCAATACAATGTGGGTGCCCAGACAAGACGAACCCCGAACAACAGGTGGCACGACGAGGACGTGCTGGAAATCCATCCCCACGATGCCAGCCAGCGCGGCATAGAAAACGGGGACATGGTGGAAATATCCTCGCGCATGGGCAATACCAGCATCCGGGCGGTACTGAGCGAAAGAATGGCGCCGGGCGTGGTCTATACCACCTTTCATCATCCCCTGAGCGGCACCAATGTCATAACCACCCAGAACTCGGACTGGGCGACCAGTTGCCCCGAATACAAGGTCACGGCGGTCGAAGTGAAATTGACCAACAGGCTGTCGGACTGGCAGAACGAGCATCGCAGGATCGCCGAAAGCCACTACAGGCGCATTCCGGCCCAATAGCGGACTCCTGAAA